>JAUYIV010000020.1 GCA_030688105.1 Actinomycetota bacterium
GAAGAGGTCGGCCTCAAGCTCGAGGGAGTGACCGTCGACATGTTGGGCAGGGCCCGCAAGGTCGTGGTCACCAAGGACGACACGACCGTGGTCGAGGGCTCAGGTACCAAGAGCGACGTCGAGGGTCGAATCAAGCAGATCAGGCGTGAGATCGAGAACTCCGACTCCGACTGGGACCGCGAGAAGCTCCAGGAGCGCCTCGCCAAGCTCGCCGGCGGCGTGGCCGTCATCAAGGTGGGCGCGGCCACCGAGGTCGAGCTCAAGGAGAAGAAGCATCGCATCGAGGATGCCATCCAGGCGACCCGGGCGGCCGTCGAAGAGGGCATCGTGCCCGGTGGCGGCGTTGCACTGTTGCGGGCCCAGGACGCCATCAAGATGCGTGGCGGCACGCCGGACGAGAAGACCGGGCGGATGCTGGTGCGCAAGGCTCTCGAGGAGCCGATGCGTCAGATCGCGTTCAACGCCGGCTACGAGGGCGGCGTGGTCGTGGAGCGGGCCCGCGAGCTCGAATACCGGCACGGCTTCAACGCAGCCACCGGCGAGTACGAGGACCTCGTCAAGTCGGGCATCGCCGATCCGGCGAAGGTCACCCGTTCGACGCTGCAGAACGCGGCGTCGGTCGCTGCCCTGCTCATCACGACCGAGGCCCTCATCGCGGAGCGCAAGGAAGAGAAGCCCGCGGCTCCGGCGATGCCGGGCGGCGGCGACATGGACTTCTAGAGCGCGACCTCTGTTCGTTGGCGCAATCGGGGCGGCCCCTGGGGGTCGCCCCGAGCGCGTCTGGCGCGGTTACCCGTTACCCGTTACCCGTTACCCGATGGTGGGACTCCGATCCGGAAAAAAAGGCGCGGGTAACGGGCGACGGGGAACGGGCAACGATCCCTCACTCGAGCCACTTCTCCTCGCGCCATCGGTCCCTTGCCACGCGGAACTCCTCGTCGAGCATCGCCCAGAGCGAGTGATCCATCCAATGTCCCCTGACCAGCACCTCCTTGCGGAGCAGGCCCTCCTTGGTGAAACCCAGCTTCTCGGCGACCCTCTCCGAGGCGCGGTTGCCGATGGCGATCCGCAGGGTGACCCGGTGCAGCTCCAACTCGTCGAAGCTCACTTCGGCCACCCGCGCTGTCGCCTCGGTGGCGATCCCCTGGCCGGTGGCCGTCGATCGAATCCAGTAACCGATCTCGCCCGTCCGCTCACGGCGGGAGGTCGGCCAGACGGAGATGTTGCCGAGATGGGTCTCCGGGTCGACACGGGATCTGATGGCGAGGTCGAACGCCCGCCCCTCTGACCACGCCGCCGCCGACTCACGGAGGAAGCGGTTGGTCTCGGCGCGACCGTACGAGCGGTTCGCCCAGGGGAGCCAGAGCTCCAGGTCGTCGATGGAGGACTCGATGGCTTCGACCACCGCATCCAGGTCGCGTCGTTTGAATGGCCGCAGCTCGAGTCGAGGGGTGTGGCGGGGATCGGTGGGCAGGGCACGGCGCATGGGCAGAAGGGAGAGTATCGGCATGGGCCCACGGTCAGAAGCCTCGCTTCATCTCGGCGCTTACCGACTACGGCCAGAAATCGGGCAAACCTCCGACACGCTCTGGCCGTTGGCCGTTTGCGGTTGGCCGTCGGCTGTGTCGGTCCAGGAGCCGTGTGACTTACGATTCCCCCGTGTCCACCCTCTGGTCTCCGCTCGAGTCTCTCCCGCCGGTCTCATCCGGCCAGGGAATGCGGGCGGCCGTGCTCGTCCCCCTCTACGAGCAGGACGGCCGGTTGCGGCTCATCATGACCCGCCGCCCCGACACGATGCGCAGCCACCCGGGGGACGTCGTGTTTCCGGGCGGGATGATCGACCCCGGCGACGAGAGCCCCGCCCACACTGCGATCCGAGAGGCATGGGAGGAGGTTCGGCTTCCTCCGGGCAACGTGGAGGTTCTGGGTGGCCTGGAGTCCGTGCACACTCGGTCGCTGACCATGCGGATAGTGCCGGTGGTGGCACGGGTCGAGCGACCAGATCGGCTCGTACCGGAGCCGAGCGAGGTGGCTGCCATCATCGAGCCCACCATCTCCCACCTCCTCGTCGACGACCATTGGCGGCGTGCCGAGTGGGGCGGTCGCACGATGTGGTTCTACGAGTTCCCGGAGGGGGTGCTGTGGGGAGCGACGGCGTTCATCGTCAGGGAACTGCTCGAGCTCTTCCGGGAGTCGTGAGTCTCGGTTGACGAGCCCGCACGGGTCCGACGTCGCGCTTACGTATGACGACTCGGGTTCCCGAGCCCACTCCTTGGTGCTGAGCCCCGGACCTACAGTCTTCGGATCGTGTTCTCGGGGGCGCGGCACGTAAGAGCGCCCGCGGATAGGCGGGCGCTCTTACGCTGATACCAACGGCTCTTCGCCTGACGGCTCATCGCGGTGCGGCCCGGTCCCTACCCAGGCCGCCGGGGCTCCGCCCATCGGCTGAGCCTCTTAGTCTCCCCGGCGTGATCGAACCCCTCCTGCTCGCCTCCACCGGCCTCGGGATCGGCCTTCTCGTGAGCGCGCTGCTCCTCGGCATGCGCCACGGCGTCGACTGGGACCACATTGCCGCCATCACCGACCTGGCAGCAACCCAGGACACGCCGCGGCGAGGCCTGTTCCTCGGCACGATCTATGCCCTGGGTCACGGGATCGTCGTGCTCGTCATCGGCGCCGTGGCGATCGTGGTTGGCCGCAGCCTGCCCGAGTCCATCGACAGCCTGTTCGGCAGGATCGTGGGCTGGACGCTGATCGTGCTGGGGGTGTACGTGGCCTACTCACTGATCGCTCACCGCGACGGCTTCCGGATGCAGAGCCGATGGATGCTGGTGATACGCGGAGTGCGTCGTCTGGTCGCCCGCTTCCGATCCCATCGTGCGGTGGAGCACGAGCATCGGCATGCGGCCTTCGACGTCCACCACGAGACCGGCGAGTTCTCCGAGCGTGGTGGACTCGAGGATGCCCTCGTCCACAGCCACTCCCACGTTCACGCCCCAGACGACCTCGTCGACGAGTACGGCGGTCGCGTCTCGTTTGGGATCGGCATGCTCCACGGGGTTGGTGCGGAGACGCCCACCCAGGTCGTGATCTTCCTGGCGGCGGCTCAGGCGGGGGGGAGTGGCGCCGGGCTGGCGGTGCTGGTGGCGTTCCTCCTCGGCCTCTTCGCCACCAACACGCTCATCGCGGTGGCGTCGTCCTACGGGTTCCGCTCCTCGCAGCAGAGGCTGCGTTTCCAGCTGGTCCTC
>JAUYIV010000023.1 GCA_030688105.1 Actinomycetota bacterium
GGAGGGATTCGAACCCCCGACCAAGAGCTTAGAAGGCTCCTGCTCTGTCCACTGAGCTACAGGGGCGAGGGATCGGCGACACCGGTTCCATCCACGCTCGAGCGGGTGAAGGGAATCGAACCCTCACCACCAGCTTGGAAGGCTGGGGCTCTACCATTGAGCTACACCCGCTGGCTGCCCGGGGCAGGATAGACCAGGAGCATCCCGCCTCCCGCTTCCCGCTCCCCGCCCCCCGCATGAACCTGAGGAGGATCCGATTGCTTCCTGGTTCTCGTCGGTCAGAAGGGTCACGATCTGAAGGTTGCAGGCGGGCCGACCGTCGGTCAAAGGCCGACCTCCCGCGAGGCCGGGGTTGGGACCCCGGCCGGGTCTGGCCAGCACGGCCCGGCATGGGGTAGGGGCCCCCATGCTCGGGAGGAGGCCGGGGTTGGGGCCCCGGCCGGGTCTGGCCAGCAGGGTGCGGGCGGTGGGACTCGAACCCACAATGGGCGGGAAGCCCACCGGATCCTAAGTCCGGCGCCTGTGCCAATTCGGCTACACCCGCAAACGATCGACGGCTGGTGGTGGGTCGCGTGGGATTCGAACCCACAACCTTGGATTTAAGAGACCCCTGCTCTGCCGTTGAGCTAGCGACCCCCGAGGAGGGTAGCAACCGCCGCATTCGATCCCGCTTCGGCGAGTTGCTCGATCCACGCCACACACCGATACCAAGCATCCGTGCTGCGACACATGGTGACTCGACAAACGCCGTGGGCCAGGTGGTTCTTCCGGTGCCCGGTCCCGTCGGGCTTTATGAAAGCCTTCGTGAATCGGGGTTCCGCGAGCGGCAGGTGGCTTGTCCAGAAATTCTCGGCGGCGCGCAGATCGTTGTCTGCGTGGAGGTTCAACGCCAGGACGAACTCAGCGTCTCGAGCCTCGTATCGCCGCACCCACTCCACGAAGAAACCCAGCAGCTTGGCGTCCGAGTTCGCCATCTGGAGACATCTCTGGGACTTGGACCCCTCCGCCCAGTACAGGGCGACACCTCCAACGAAGAACGGCTCCTTCATCAGCGACCAACCTTGTTCACGTGCGTCAGCCCGAATCTTCTCGACCTCCAGCCGACGCTTCCGCTGCGTGTCTCGCGGTGAGCCCCTCCGTGGCCACCTTCGCCGCTGGATGGCCAGACTCTGATCGGCAGAGAGCGAGATGCCGCGGCACCACCCCGCGAGCGTCGCCTTGGGGACCGGGACGGCCGCGGCGATCTCGCCATATGACAGCCCGCACGCCCGGAGCCGTCGGACAAGCTGGCGCCGCTCGTCACGCGCCATCTTGGCCCAGTCTTTCGCCGCAGCGCGAAGTTCGTCGGGAATTACTTGCATCGTGCCGACGGTATTGGTTCGGTGTGACACGCAGTCGTGTCACAATCAGGTCACGGGCTGTGGCGCAGCTTGGTAGCGCGCGTGCTTTGGGAGCACGAGGCCGCCGGTTCGAATCCGGCCAGCCCGACCCTGTTAGCCAGACCCGGCCGGGGCCCAACCCCGGCCTCCTCCCGAGCATGGGGGCCCCTACCCCATGCCGGGCCGTGATGCTTCCCGGGCCGACTTCGGCGGCTCCGCCGCCGAACAGACGCCGGTCGAGCGGCAACGGGCAACGGGCGATAGCGACGGGCAAGAGCCAAGAACCAAGACTTCTCTGGTCTTGATTCTTGACTCTTGATTCTCTTCAACGGGCAACGGGCGACGAGGCCCGTCAGCCGCGCATCGTCAGGGGACGATCAGAACCGGGCACGGAGCGTCGTGCGCCACGCGGTCGGCCACCGAGCCGAGGATCAATCGTTCGACCATCCCGGCGCCTCGGCGGCCCACCACCAGCAGGTCGGCGCCCATGTCATCGGCGAGAGACGTGAGTGCCGATGCCGGGTCGCCGATCTCCTCGGCCGACGTCAGCTCGATCCCGTCGGTGGGCAGCCGATCGAGGGTCCGGTCGAGAGCGGACCGCTGAGCATCGGCCATGGATGCCGACAAGGCGTCGGCGGGCGGAGGCGATCCGACGACGCCCCACCATCCTTCGGGTGGGCGGACCACGGTGACGACGTGGAGGCGCCCCCCGACCGATCTGGCGATCGCCGCCGCCACCTGAGCGGCGCGCAGGCTCTGATCGGAGCCGTCGACACCCACGATGACCACCCCCGGCCTCCAGTTCTCCACGGCGTCCTCCTCATCGCTGGTCACCCTGAGGCTATTCCCCGCGATGGGCTGTGTCGCAGTGCCGAACGGCGGCGTCAGCTCAACGCCTCGGCGAGGGCCGCCAGAGCCCGGGCGCGGTGGCTGATCCGGTTCTTCTCGCCCTCGGGAATCTCGGCCAGTGTCCGACCGTCGACCTCGAACACGGCGTCGTACCCGAAACCCCCAGCGCCCCGCTCCTCGCGGGCGATACGGCCCTCGAGCACACCCTCTGCGGTGACCACCTCTCCCCCCGGATGAGCCAGGGCGACCACGGTTCGAAACCGCGCCGCGCGGTCGACCCGATCGCCCAGCGCGGCGAGAAGTGCGACTCGGTTGGCGGCATAAGTCGCCCCCTCGCCGGCGAACCGTGCCGTCAGCACTCCCGGAGCGCCGCCGAGTGCGTCCACCTCCAAGCCGGTGTCGTCGGCGATCGCCGGGTGGCCGGTGGACGCCGCGACGACGCGAGCCTTGAGGACCGCGTTCTCCTCGAGGGTGGCCCCCGTCTCCGCGACATCGGGCCAGTCGACCCCATCGACCGACTCTACGCCGGGCATCGTCTCCGCCAGGACCGCGATCACCTCTGCCGCCTTGTCGGGGTTCTTGGTGGCGACGACGATCCGCGCGATCACGAATCGATTGCCCGCCGCTGGGCGTCGACGAGCTGCTCGATCCCCGCCGTGGCGAGGTCCAGCAGCTCGTCGAGTTGCCGGCGGTCGAACGGGGCGCGCTCCGCGGTGCCCTGGATCTCGATGATCCCGCCGGAACCCGTCATCACCACGTTCATGTCGACTTGCGCGGAGGCGTCCCTGCCGTAGTCGAGGTCGAGCATCGCGATCCCGTCGACCACCCCGACGCTCACGGCGGCGCAATGTTCGCGTACCGGGTCGGCGGCGAGAACCCCGGAGGCCATTCCCGCGGCAACCGCGTCCTTCACCGCGACCCACGCGCCAGTGATCGACGCGGTCCGGGTGCCGCCGTCGGCCTGGAGGACGTCGCAGTCGACCCGGATGACAGCCTCTCCCATCACCGCCAGGTCGACGACCGCTCGCAACGATCGGCCGATGAGCCGTTGGATCTCCTTGGTCCGCCCACCGCTGAGCGACGACCGCGACACTCGCTCGGGGCTCGAGCCGGGAAGCATCGAGTATTCGGCGGTGAGCCAGCCGCTTCCCTGGCTGCGCATCCACGGGGGGACGTCGGTGTCGAACGATGCCGTGCAGAGCACCATCGTCCTGCCCATCTCGACGAGGACGGATCCCGGGGTCATCTGGGTGTAACCGCGGCTGATCCGAACCTCGCGTAGCTCGTCGGGCTTCCTGTCCGTCACGCTCCCGCCGTCATACGCACTCCGTGACCTGTGCTCCGTCACACGTCCACCTCCATTCCGGGGACGGCATGGTCGATCGGCCCGTCGTACTCGACGGCGGCCTCGTGGACCGACACCGCTGGATCCAATGTAGGGACGAGGTGTGTCACGATCAGGCGCCGTGCCCCGGCGGCGGCGGCCAGCGCCCCGACCTCACCGGCGTAGAGGTGGTACGGATACCGATCCGGAGGCGGATCACCCTGTGACGCCGCCTCGCAGAGCAGCAGGTCGCAACCGGCCGCCAGGCGCTCGAGATCCCCCCCGGGACCGGTGTCACCGCTGTACACCAGGCGCCTGCCCTCCGCCTCGACGGATGTGACGACAGCCGGAACCGAGTGGTTGGCTTCGCCGAACTCCAGCTCGAAAGGCCCGAGCCGACGGCGATCCCCCGGACCGACCGGGTCGAAGTCGAAGACTCGATGAAGAGCATGGTCCGCGTCCACGGCGAGGAACGCCGCGAAGCGATCGGACAGGCCGGGCGGGGCGAATACCGGGATCCCCCAGCCGTCGGGATCGCCGAACCGGATCGCGGCAAGGAGGGCGAAGAGGTCGACACAGTGGTCGGGATGAACGTGGCTGAGCACCACGGCGTCGGGGCGGCGAACCCGCTCGAGCATCGACAGGTATACCCCCGGTCCCATGTCGAGGACCAGGTTCGAGCCCGACGCCGCAACCAGGTATCCCGACGCCGGCCGCCCGGCGGTCGGATAGGTGCCGTTGGAGCCGAGGACGGTGAGCCGCACGAGTGAAGGGTAGGTAGGGCGACGGGCCTCGTGAGGTCTCGCTCCCCCGATCGGAGACTGCCTCACCCGTTACCCGTTACCCGTCGCCCGTCGCCCGTCGCCCGTCGACGCGCTCTACTCGATCGCCTTGCGGAATGCCCGGGTGGCCCCGGCGAAGGTGACCACCGCCAGACCCCCGGTCACCCCCAGGGCCTGGGCGATGGCGGTCCAATCCCAGCCCGTGTTCACGAGAGCCCGCAGCGCCTCGACGATGTATGTGATCGGGTTGAATTTCGCGACGGTGTCGAGCCATTCCGGTAGCAGGATCGAGGGCATGAACGCGGTCGAAAGGAAGAGCACCGGGAAGGTGATCAGGATGCCGACGATCATCGTCAGCTCGCCGTTGCGGGTGCGCAGGGCGATGATGTTCGAGAGCCCGGCCCATGCGATCCCGAAAAGGGCGGCGAGCACGGTCATGGCCGCCACCCCTGGGATCCCGGTGGCGAACCTCGCCCCCATGAGCAGGGATACGAGGACGATCACCGTCGCTTGAGCCGCCGACCTCGTGGCATCGGCGAACACCTTCCCGAGCAGGACGCTGGACCGCCGTATCGGGGCGATCAGGAACTTGTCGAGCATCCCGCTCTCGATGTCGGTGACCATGCCGATCCCGGACTGGAAAGCCGAGTTGAGGGCGGTGAGGGCGACGATGCTCGGCACGAGGAACTGGAGATACGAGTCGTACTCGAACCCCGGCAGCCGGTCGAGGTTGGTGAACACCTGGCTGAACAGGAGCAGGAAGATCAGCGGCTGGGCAAGGGCGAAGAAGAGGAGCAGCGGAATCCTCACCAGCTTCTTCATCTGGCGGGCCCACAGGATGCCCGACTCCCGGAGCGTCCTCGTCATCGCCCTCTTCCGAACATCCGGAGCCGGCTTGGCGGTTTCGACTCCTCCACCCGCATTCGGCTTCCGGTGTGCCGCAGGAACACGTCGTCGAGCGTGGGCTCGGAGACCTCTAGGCGGGCAACCTTAACGGACGCCCCGTCGAGAGCCCGCACCACCTCGGCCAGACGGCTCGCCGCCTCCGCGGTGAAGACTCGAGCCGACCGGTCGAACCGGGCGGCCTCCCCGGTGTCGGAGAACCGCTCGAGGACCCGTGCCGCCTGCTCCGTGGCATCCGGCCCGGCATCGTCGGGAAGGGTCACGGTGATGGCGTCTCCCCCCAGGCCTCGCTTGAGCGCGGCCGGAGTACCTTCGATGGCGATCACCCCTTGGTCGATGATCGCCAGCCGGGTCGCCAGCGCATCGGCCTCCTCCAGGTACTGCGTCGTCAGGAAGATGGTCACTCCCCTGGAGTTGAGCTCCCGCAGGTACTCCCACAGCGCCCTCCGGGTCTGCGGGTCGAGGCCGGTGGTCGGCTCGTCGAGGAACAGCACCCGCGGCCCGTGGACGAGGGCCTGCCCGAGGTCCAGCCGCCGGCGCATCCCCCCGCTGAACGTGCCCGCCCGCCGCCCGGCAACCTCTACCAGCTGAAGCACCTCCAGGAGCTCGTGGCTTCTCCTCTGGGCCTCACGCGGCTCCAACCCGTGAAGGCGGCCCTGCATCACGAGGTTCTCCATGGCGGTCAGGTCGTCGTCGACACCGATGAACTGGGCGGCATACCCGATGCGGCGCCGCACCGGCTCCGGGTCGGCCACCACGTCGATGCCGTCTACCGCGACCCTGCCCGACGTCGGCTTGAGCAACGTCACGATCACGCGGATCGTGGTCGTCTTCCCTGCCCCGTTGGGACCGAGGAATCCGAAGATCTCACCCTCTTCGACGACGAAGGAGATGTCGTCGACGGCGCGTACCCCGCCGGGATACACCTTGACGAGCTCGTCGACCTGGATGAGCGCCACGAGGCGGCAGGGTAACTCCCGAGCTGCGGTCGATCGTCAGCCGGCGGCGAGCACGGTGAGGCCCAGCGTGGTGAGGGCAACCATCAGCGCGAGCATCGCGTACTGGGTGCGAACCGCGCCGGGACCGGCAAAGAGGGCAAGGGCGCGGTCATGAGCGAGCACGACTCCGGTCACATGGCCGCCGACGATCGCCGCCAGCTGGATGTACCAGACGATCACCGGGGAGATCCAGGTGTAGTTCGGCTGGTAGTCGACCGTCCCGAACAGGTTCCATCCGAGGCCCAGGGGGTCGCTGAGCGCCGGGATGAGCAGCTGGCCCTCGAAGGCGACCAAGGTGAAGTAGTGGGCGAAGGCGTACGCCAGGGCGATCGGAACCAGCGTGTGGGCGAAGGAACGCGCCACGGCGAGCGGCCGTGGTCCTCCCGCGCCGGCGATCCGGGAGGCCCACCACGATGCGCCGAGGTAGGCGGCGCCGATGAGGCACACCACGGTGACGAGCGCGGTGGTCTGGAACCAGATCGAATGCCGGGCGGTTCCCACCAGGTCGGACGAGAGCTCGTCCCACCAGGGGGTTCCGGAGAGCCCGTCGTACGTCACCGTCCCGATCATCGCCACCACGAACGCCGCAAGACCGGGCCACTCGGGTAAAACCGGCAGCGCACGGAGCCATCCCCTCCTGCCGACGCTCCCGTCGGATCTGCGACCGAATGGCCCGATGCTGCTGAGCAGGCGGTGATAGACCCCGAACGCATCAGACGACGCCACCGCACGGTCGATCCCGACTCGGAGCGCCAGACCGAGAATCAGAGCGGCATAGACCACGGCGGCCGTCCCCAGCGCACCCGGATCGCCCGACCGGGGATAGACGAGCTCCATCCAGGTGATGGCCACGAACAGCCCGGCCGCAGGCCAGACACCGAGAAACCCGGGACCGGATTGGCCGTCGAGGCGAGCCAGCCGCCCGATGGTCCGCCACGGGCTGAGAACGGACCAGAAGTTGCCGACGAGTGCCGCCGCGAACGGCAACACGAGCCATGCGACGACCCACACCGCGACCGGAGCGACATTGCTGCGAGCCGAAGGATCGCCGAGGAGACCGGCGGCCACGACCAGCGCCAGGCCGAAGAGCCCAACGCCGGCGGTGGTCCCCGACACCCATCCCGGGACCGCCCGGCCGCCACCTCGATACCTCGGCCCGTCCTGGAGCCGCGGACTCGGCCACAGGACCGCGAGGGCACCAAACGAGAGGAGGAGTACCACGCCGCCACCGACCAGGAAATACTCGAGGGGGACCGGAAGGTCGCTTCTGCCCCCGATTCCATGTGCCCCCGCCGCCTGCGGGATAAGCAGAACCGCGAGGACGACGGCGGCCGGGAGCGTCAGGGCACGCCGCGATCGGCCCACCCCAGGCTCAGGCATCGGGGTTGCGTCCAAGCCAGGACCTCATCGGCACATTCAGCTGATGCTCACGAGACCTGCAGCTCCACCAGCAGGTGGCGCGAGCTCTCGAGCTCCACCTCGAAGATCCCCGGGATGTCTGCGACGAATTCGATGGTCGCCGGGCTGGCCGGGCTCACGTCCGCCGTGACGTCGTATCCGTGGACATGGACCTCGTCATCGACGTCTGCGGTCACGATGAGGCGAACCTCGACGCCGACACCGACCTCGACGCGACCCGTCGCAGGAACACCTTCGACCCTCACCTCGATCGAGTCTCCGGCAACGGTGATCGCGATGTCGAGGGCGGCATCCCCAGCCTCCGAGGTCGAGGTTGCGGCCGGCGCCGTCGACGTGGTCGCCGTCCCCGCGGTGACTCCTGGCGGGGTGGTACCCGGCGCGGTCGTGGCCGAGTCGGGTGTCGTCGAGACTCCACCACCGTCCCCGCATCCGGCGATGAAGAGCAGGAGGACGGCGGTTGGGATGAGCCGGCGCATCGACGACGAGGCTAGTGCCGCGTCGCCGGTCGGCTGACCCCTGACCGCTGACCACTGACCGCCAGAGGGGCTGCGAGGTGCTCCGGCGCGCCTGGCGGTTGGCGGTGAGCGGTTTGCCCCTTTGAATCCGTGAGCCGTGCTGGGCGCACCTGGGTAGGCGGTCGAACTAATCCTCCACGTCGACGCGCCACTCGATGACGCCATCCTCGGCCTCGGCTCGCACGCGGTAACTGACCGTCGACGACTCGAATGTGACCTCGACCCGGTCGGGCCCGGTCTCGTCGACGTCGGAGTCGAACCCGGCGGCGGGCGTGGCCACCACCAGGGCGACGACATCGCCGGTCACCGTGACGGCCACCGAACCGCCCGGGGTGTACTTCCACTCGGGCACGACCGAGACGACGCTCGAGCCGGTCGTCGAGGTCGATGTCGTCGGGCGGGTCGTGGACGTGCTGGCGATCGTCGTGGTCGTGGTCGTCGAGTTCGCCGGCTCGGTGGTGACCGGGGTCGGGGCGGTCGTCGTGACGTCGATCGTGCTGGAGGAGTTGACCCGTGCGGCGATGTCCGCGCCCGACACGGGAAGGGCGCCTGCGTCGACCTGCTCGCCGACACGGGTCACCGCAGCGAGCGTCAGGGAGGCGGTGGCGAACGTCGCCACCATCCAGGCGACGACGACACCGATTCGCTTGAGCATGGTGGACATGGTGTCACGTCTCGCCCCATGCGGTTCACAACTGCGGCTTAAGGAATTTGAAAGCCACTCGGACCCCGGCCAGGCCCTGCCTATCGTTCGATCATGGCGGCGATCCTGATCATCGAGGACGATCAGCGAATCCGCGAGCGGCTCGCCCGGGCCCTCGCCGGGCGCGGCCATGCCGTGGACACCCGCCGCACCGGCTTCGAAGGGCTCTCGACGGCCGTCGAGAGCCCTTCGAAGCCGGTGCGGCGGGTGTCCAC
>JAUYIV010000027.1 GCA_030688105.1 Actinomycetota bacterium
GGGACCTCGAACACCTCTTTAGCGAGCTGTACGGCCATGAGGTTGGCGTTGTCCGAATTGGTGACTGCGAGGAAGGCGTCGGCGTCGCGGATCCCGGCCTCCTCGAGGACATCGACGTCGTAGACGAGGCCGGTGTGGAAGGTCCCGTCGAACGACTTGCCGAGGGTCTCGGCCGCTTCGGGCCGACTGTCGACCACCGAAACGTCTTCGCCCAGTTGTGACAGGAGAAGGGCCACCTGACGCCCAACTCGCCCGCACCCGGCGATGACGATGCGCATTCGGGGCACTCTAAGCCACCAGCCACCAGCCAGAGCCTGTCGGGCGGATCTGACGCTTGAAGCTGGAGGCAGGAGGCCGCTTCAGCGCCTCCACAGCTCCCGGGTGAACAGGAGAATGACCGGAAAGATCCCCAGCCGGCCAACGATCATCAGACTCGAGAGAACCCATTTGCCGGCGGCGGGGACCGCGGCATAGGTCTCGCTGGGGCCTACCGCCGCCAGCCCGGGCCCGATATTCCCTAGAGCCGAAGCCGCGCCGGACACCGCCGTGAGGAACGTCTCGCCCGCCCCGAGGCCGGATTGGATCACCCCCAGAAGAAGTGTCCCGACCACGAAGGCCAGCATGTAGAAGAGGAAGAAGGCCTGCACGCTGTGAACCACGGCGTCATCCACCGGCGCCCCGCCCATGCGCGATCGAAAGACCCCGAGGGGATGAATCAACCGCCGGAGCCCGGTCCGGCTCGAGTTGGCGAGCACGGAGAGTCGGTAGGTGTTGATCGACCCGGTGGCAGATCCGGCCATGCCGCCGGTGAACATCAGAACCACGAGGACGATCTGAAGGCCTGGGGCCCACGCGCCGATATCGGAGTTCGTGAAACCGGTGGTCGTGACGATCGAGACCGCGTTGAAGACGCCTTCGCGAAGCGCCTCCCCCACGCCGCTCGACCACCTGCCCCACACCAGAAGCAGGGCCGCACCGCCGACGATCAGGCCATACAGACGGAGCTCGGCACTCCGGATGTAGGCGGTCGGTTTCCGCAGCTCCCGAAGGTGCAGGGCGAAGGAGACTCCCGCGATCAGCATGAAGGCGACCGCAACCCATTGCGCGTAAGGGTTGAACGCCGCGAGCGACTCGGCCCTCGTCCCGAAGCCGCCGGTCGACATGGTGGCGAAGGAATGCGTGATCGCCTCGAAGGCATCCATGTCGCTGAACACCAGAAGCAGAGCCTCGAGAGCGGTGAAACCCAGGTAGAGGACGGCGAGTCGCTCCGAGAGATGACGGGTCCGATGCTTGATCGGGTCGGGCGGTTGCCCGCCGCGCTCCCGACCGAACTGGTGGGCCCGACCGATCCCAAAGACCGGCAATGCCGCCACCGATAGGAAGATGATCCCCGCCGCCCCGATCCACTGAGTGAGCGACCGCCACCAGAGGACGGCGTGATCGAGATCGGACGGGTCGATGATCGAGGACGCCGTCGTCGAGAACCCGGCCGAGGCTTCGAAGAACGCATCCGTCAGATTCGAGAGCGCACCCGTCACCAGGAATGGGAGTGTCCCGATGGCGGTCATGGCGAGCCACGAGATTCCGACGGCCGCGAAAGCCTCACGGGTCGACAGCTCTCCCTGTCCCCGGAGGAACCGACGGCCCAACTCGCCGACGATCACTGTCACGCTCGCCGCGACGGCGATGAGGGTGGCGTCACGCCACTCCTGATACACGGCACCGACCAGAGACGCCGACAACATCGCCGCGCCGGTGGCCTCGACGACGACGAAGACGATCAGAGCGAGGCGGCGGCGGGACATCAGTCCCAGGTCGCCAGCGTGGGAATGCCCTCAGGAGTCACGAAAACAGCTTCTCCACGATCGGGATCGCCTCGGGGAGGGCGATGGCGATGACGCGATCCCCCTCCTCGATCTTGGTGTCCCCGTGGGGGATGAACGCCTTCCTCCCGCGAACGATCCCGCCGACGATGGCGGATTTGGGCAGGCCGATGTCGGTCAGGGTCTTTCCGATTGCACCGCTGCCTGCCGGCGCCTGAAGCTCGATCGCTTCGGCGTCGGTGTCCTGGAAGGTCGCCACCGAATGGATGTGCCCCCGCCGAACCAAGCGGAGAATCTCATTCGCTGCCGCCAGCCGGGTGGACACCCCGGCGTCGATGCCGTGCCCGGCGAGCAGCGACACGTACTCGAATCGGGAAAACCGGGCGACGGCGGTGGGGACACCGAGCGCCTTGCCCACCAGGCAGCCGAGGATATTGACCTCGTCCCACCCGGACAGGCCGAGGATGACATCGGCCTTCTCGATGCCCTCGGACTGGAGGACCTTCGGGTCGGTTGGATCCCCACGGACCACTACCAGACGGTCGTACCGCGCCGCCAGGTCGAGTCCCCGGTCGGCGTCACGATCGACGAGCACGGTATTGATCCCATTGCGGACGAGGAGCTCGGCCGTGAGGAAGGCGAGCCGGGTGCCTCCGAGGACGAAGACTTTCTTCGCCCGGTGCTCCTCCACCCCCATGAGCTTGAGCGCCTCCTGGGCGGAGCTCCCGCTGGTGACCAGGAGCACGTGGTCCCCACCCCGAACCATGGAATCGCCCCTCGCGATCGTCGTCTCGCCGTCACGAACCAGGGCGGCCACGATCCAGTCCCAGCCCGTCACCCGCTGCCGAAGGGCCCTCAAGGTGATCCCGTCGAGGGGGGCATCGGGCTGCACATGCCCACCGAGAAGGCTGATGCGGCCACCGGCGAACTCGACCGCCTCGGAGACACCTCCGCGACGGACGAGGAGAAGGAGTTCCCTGGTGAGCGCGGCGACCGGGTCGATGACGACATCGATGCCGTAGGTGTGGAGATCCTCCCGAAGTGATGGGTCTTCCACGCGGGCCACCCTCCGCGGCACGCCGAGCCGGGCCGCCGCCTGGCACGCCAGCACGTTGACCGCATCCGAGGTCGACACCGCGATCAGCAGATCGGCATCCTCGACGCCCGCCTCCTGGAGGGCATTCATGCTGGCGCCGTTGGCAGTCACCACGGGCCAGGTGACCGCATGCTGCAGCTCTTCGGCACGCACCGGGTCGGATTCGATCATCACCACGTCCTGGCCCTCATGGGAGAGCCGTTCGGCGAGATACGAGCCGACGGCCCCTGCTCCGACGATGACGATGCGCATACGTCCCCCGGTTCGAGAGAAGGCTGCCGGTGAAGACTAGGGAGTCCCCAGTCACCAGTCTCCGATCACAGGGACCAACTGGCGACTCGGGACTGGGAACAGCCGACCGGGCCAGCAAAGTAGCGACGAGACGCCCTCGGGTGATCGGTACCCTGCTTCCCCGTGGCCAAAGTACCGCCGCCCCCGGCCGAGCACATCACCTGGCTCGCCTCGGAACGCGCCCTCCCCAAGCGATTCATCCGACCCCTCTTCCGGTTCACCTACGTCGAGTCGGCGTCGGGGGTCGTGCTCCTCGCCGCCGCGGTCGCCGCCCTCGTCTGGGCCAACTCGCCCGTCGGCGCCTCCTACGAGAGCTTCTGGCGCACCCAGATCGACCTCACGATCGGCCCCATCGACTTCTCCGAGACCCTGCGTCACGTCGTCAACGACGGGCTGATGACGATCTTCTTCTTCGTCGTCGGCCTCGAGATCAAGCGGGAGATGGTCAACGGGGACCTCCGCAGCCCGAAGGCCGCCGCGCTGCCGGTGGTCGCCGCCCTCGGAGGGATGGTCCTCCCCGCGGTGATCTACCTGGTCATCGCCGGCGACGTTGCCGGGGCCTCGCGGGGATGGGGGATCCCCATGGCCACCGACATCGCGTTCTCGGTGGGCGTGGTCGCCCTGCTCGGCAGCCGCGTCCCGGTGGGCGGAAAGCTGTTCCTGCTGGCGCTCGCCATTGTCGACGACATCGGCGCGATAACCGTGATCGCGGTCTTCTACACGGACGAGGTCGTCCTCGGGAACCTGGCGGCGACGCTGCTCGTGCTCGCCGCCATCTGGGCGGCGCAGCGGATTCGGGTGCGCTCGCTCGCGTTCTATGTGCCGATGGGGTTTCTCGCCTGGTTCTTCCTGTTCGAGAGCGGGGTGCACGCCACACTCGCCGGAGTCGCCCTGGGGCTGCTCACCCCCGCCCGCGAGATGTACTCGGACCAGGAATACCAATCGCGCGCCGGGCGCATCCTCGGCCGCTACGACTTCGACCTCGCCGCAGCCCGCGGCGCCGAGCGCATCGATTACGACGCCTTGGAGCTCTCGAATCTGGCGAGGGAGTCGGTCGCCCCGCTCTATCGGATCGAGAACAAGCTCCATCCTTGGTCTGGCTTCCTGGTCGTCCCGCTCTTCGCGCTGGCCAACGCGGGAGTCCGCTTCGTCGGAGTCGACCTCCTCGAAGCTGCCACCCACCCCGTGGCACTGGGGGTGGCGACCGGGCTCCTCGTCGGCAAGACGATCGGAATCAGCTTGTTCGCATGGCTGGCCGTCCGTCTGGGTCTCGGCCGGCTGCCCCGCCACACCGCGTGGAAGCACATCGTGGGGCTCGCCGCGGTGGCCGGAATCGGATTCACGGTGTCGTTGTTCGTCTCGGACCTCGCCTTCAGGGCGCACGAGCTCGAGGATCTCGCCAAGACCGGGATCTTCCTCGGCTCCGCGCTCGCCGGGATCCTCGGGTATCTCATCCTGAGATCCATATCCCGGGCGCCCACCCGGAGCGATCCACAAAGCTCCGACTTGGGTAACGTCGCAGGCCGATGACCGCACACCGGCCGATCGGCCTGCTCCTCGCGTTGGCTCTGGTCGTTTCCGCGTGCGGCGACGACGGCGCGGCGACGACTACGACCGCGGCCCTGACGACCACGACACCGGCCCCTTCCACCACCGAGTCGCCGACCGACCCGCCTCCGATCAGAGCCTCCATCGGGGTGTCGATGGAGGGCGACGACGGTGCGGTGGCAGCGGTCCGGGCGCTGTACGCCTGGATCGGTGATCGCACCCTCCCGACCCCGGCAGCACCGGGCGGGCTGCTCGACGTGCTCGCCA
>JAUYIV010000028.1 GCA_030688105.1 Actinomycetota bacterium
TCACCGCGGGCGTCAACAAGATCGACCTCGAGTCGACCGAGCGCAACCAGGGCAACACCGGTTACCAGGGCACCACCATCTGGGGCTTTGGCGACGGCGGCCGCGTCATCGGCATCGCCCACACCGCGGATGGCAAGACGAGCGACGTGGTCGACGCACACGGCAGCTCGGTCTACAAGCTCGACAATGAGACCAACACGGTCGTCGGCTCGACCAGCGCCGGGGTGGCGGGGCCCTACGGGGCCTGCCTCAACTGGGATGAGACCAGGCTGTACGTGATCGGCAAGGGCGAGGGCAGTCACAACAAGGGCGACGTGGTCGGCATCGTCGACACGGCCACGATGCGACAGACCCGTGACCTGCACCAGATGCCGATCGCACTCGGCGGCTCGGCATCGAGCATCGACCACTGCGTTCTGCACCCGGATCCGGAGGTCAACGAGCTCTGGATCTCGAACATGAACGGGTGGGAGATGATCGTCCTGGACCTCAACACCAATGAGGTGGAGGCATACATCCCGACGCCGAACGGCGGCGACACCCACGGCGGCGCATTCGTCCGCTCTGAGCCGGATTGGAGTGGCACGCTGCTCGCCGACATGGGCGGGCCGCACGTCGCCGAGATCTGGCAGCTCCGCGCGACACTCGCAGCAGAGGCCGCGGCAGCCTTGGGCACCGAGGGCGGATGACCTGACCACCGACGATCCACACGGATCGACGATGCCCCCGGCGCACACCGGGGGCATCGTTCGTTCTGCCGAGCGCCGAGGCGTTCTGGCCGTTGGCGGTCAGCCGTAGGCCGTTGGCCGGCCCGGCGCAGCCGGGCCTACTCCCACTCGATCGTCGCCGGAGGCTTCGACGTCACGTCGTAGGCTACCCGGTTGATCCCGGCGACCTCGTTGACGATCCGCGACGAGATCCGCTCCAGCACCTCATAGGGCAGTCGCACCCAGTCCGCGGTCATGGCGTCCTCCGACGACACCGCCCTGATGACGAGCGGGTAGGCGTAGGTCCGGGTGTCCCCCTGCACGCCGACGGTCTGCAGCGCCGGAAGGATGCCGAAGGCCTGCCAGACCTCACGCTCGAGCCCGGCCCGCCTGACCTCCTCGGTGATGATCGCGTCGGCCTTCCGCAGGATGTCCAGCCTCTCGCGGGTGACCTCGCCGATGACTCGGACCGCCAGCCCCGGCCCGGGGAAGGGCTGGCGCCAGACGACCGCCTCGGGCAATCCGAGTTCCTCACCCACGGCGCGGACCTCGTCCTTGAAGAGGTCCCGGAGGGGCTCGACCAACTCGAAGTCCATCTCTTCGGGCAACCCGCCGACGTTGTGATGGCTCTTGATCCGGGCGGCGTCGCGGGTCCCCGACTCGATGACATCCGGGTAGAGAGTCCCTTGGACAAGGAAATGCGCCTCGGAGTGATCGCGAGCGAACTCCTCGAAGACCCTGATGAAGGTCTCACCGATGATTCGGCGCTTCGTCTCCGGGTCGGTCACGCCTTCGAGGCCACCGAGGAAGCGGTCCGCGGCGTCGATCACCACCAGGTCGGCGCCGAGGCTGCCGTTGAAGGCCTCCTCGACCTGCGCCACCTCCCCGGCCCGAAGCAGCCCATGGTCGACGAGGACACAGGTGAGCCGGTCGCCGATGGCGCGGTGGACCAGCGCGGCGGCGACGGCCGAGTCCACCCCACCCGACAAGGCGCAGATGGCGTGCTCGTCACCGATCTGGGCGCGTACTGCGGCCACGGCCTGCTCGATGATCCCCATATGCGTCCACGTGGGACGAGCACCGCATACGTCGTACAGGAAGCGCTTGAGGATCTCCTGGCCCCGCGGGGTGTGCCCAACCTCGGGGTGGAACTGGACCCCGCACATCCGCCGATCGGGGTCTTCCATGGCGGCCACCGGGGAGGACGGTGTCGATGCGGTCACCACGAACCCCGGAGGGGGCTTGACCACCGAGTCGCGATGGCTCATCCAGACCTCCTGGCGATCCGGCAACCCGTCGAGCAAGACGCTCGAACCGGCGACGGCGAGATCGGTGCGGCCGAACTCCGCCTCCTCGGTGCGGGCGACGTCGCCCCCGAGGGCGTGCGCCAGCACCTGGTGCCCGTAACAGATCCCGAGGATCGGAATGCCCAGCTCGAGGATCCCGTGATCGATGTCGTAGGCATCCTCGGCGTATACCGAGGCGGGACCGCCCGAGAGGATGATGCCGGTCGGTGGCCGGGCGGCCACCTCGGCGGCGGTGATCTCCCGGGGCACGATCTCGGAGAACACGTGGGCCTCGCGGACCCGGCGCGCGATCAGTCGGGCGTACTGCGCACCAAAGTCGACCACCAGCACCCGGTCGAGCTCGGTCGAGTCCATCACCCCATGCCGACCCGCTGGTCTCGCTGGAGGGCCTTGCCCTCGGTCTTCAGCGCCGGAGCGACCATCACCTCTGCCTTCTGAAACTCCTTCAGATCGGCGTACCCCGTGGTCGCCATCGAGACCCGCAGCGCCCCGAAGAGGTTCCGGCGGCCGTCGTTCTCGTGCGCCGGTCCGACCAGGATCTCCTCGAGGGTGCCGAGCTCACCGACTTCGACCCGGGCACCCCGGGGAAGCGAGGGATGGAAGGTGGCCATGCCCCAATGGTGGCCGCGGCCCGGGGCCTCCGTAGCGGCGGCAATTGGCGAACCCAGCATCACGGCATCGGCGCCACAGGCGATTGCTTTGGCGATGTCACCTCCGGTCCGCATGCCGCCGTCGGCGATGACATGCACATACCGGCCGCTCTCGTCGAGGTAGCGGATGCGAGCTCCGGCTGCGTCGGCGATCGCCGTCGCCTGGGGCACCCCCACCCCCAGAACCCCCCGGGTGGTGCAGGCGGCTCCCGGGCCCACCCCGACAAGGACGCCGATCGCCCCGGTCCTCATGAGATGGAGCGCGGTGGAGAAGGAGGCGCATCCCCCGACGATCACGGGAAGCTCAAAACCGGCGATGAACTCCTTGAGGTTGAGCGGCTCGGCTCGGGTGGAGACGTGCTGCGCCGAGACCACGGTGCCCTGGATGACCAGGATGTCGAGGCCGGCCCTGACGGTGAGTCGGCCAAACTCCGCGACCCGCTGGGGAGTGAGGCTCGCCGCCGTGGTGATCCCTTCCCGCTTCATGTCGGTGATCCGCTGCCCGATCAGATCGGGGTCTACCGGCTCGAGGTAGATCTCCTGCATCCGTCGGGTCGCCTTCTCGGTCGAGAGCGAGGCGATCTCTTCGAACAGCGGCTCGGGGTCCGCGTAGCGGGTCCACAGCCCCTCGAGGTTGAGGACTCCGAGCCCTCCCAGCCTGCCGATTAATACGGCGGTCGCCGGGCTCACCGCCGAGTCCATGGCCGAGGCCAGCATGGGCAGTGGGAACGAGAAGGCGTCGACCTCCCAAGAGATGTCGACGTCGTCGGGGTCGCGGGTCCGCCGGCTGGGGACGATGGCGATGTCGTCGAGGCTCCACGCCCGCCTGCCGGTCTTGCCGAACCCGATGTCGATGTCCATGCGCGCGTCCTGGTCGGTGTGCTTGCAGGCGGAGGGTAGCGAGAAGGAGGCAGGCGGCAGGTGGCAGATGGCAGATGGCAGATGGCATGGGCCTAGGAAACGGCAACGAAGCCTGATAAGTCCATCGTGTGCGCGACTATCGCACCCTCATCGTCTGGCAGCGTGCCGACGAGGTAGTCCGGTTGGTCTACGAGCTGACCGAATCGTTGCCCCGCGACGAGCGGTTCGGTCTCACGGCTCAAATGCGAAGAGCCGCGGTATCGGTCGCATCGAACATCGCCGAGGCTGCTGGGCGAGCGTCGGATCCGGACTCAGCGCGGCTGTTGTCGATTGCGGCCGGATCGGCCAGCGAACTCCAATACCAACTCGAACTCGTGATCGAGTTGGGGTACGCCAACGGACGGGCCCGTCAAGCCCTTGCAGCCTCCCATGAGGTCAAGCGGATGCTCGCTTCGCTCATCTCGAAGTGGCGCAGGTGATTCCGCCGAGTAAGCCTGCCACCTGCCACCTGCCACCTGCCACCTGCGATGTGCCGCTACCCGCGCAACCCCACTCTTTCCCGCACCCGCTGCTGAAAGACTTCTGCCTTCTCGTGCGCCTCGAGCGCGCCGGCGCGGACGATCTGCTCGACGTCTCCGTCATCGAGCGCCGCGAAGGCGGCGCGGATCGGCGCGAGGCCTTCGATCACGGATTCGGCCACGGCCTCCTTGAACTTGCCGTAACCACCGGTGCCGTACTCGCCCTCGATCGACTCGAGCGGGCGGCCGGTGAAGAGCGACATCATCTCGATCAGGTTCGAGATCCCCGGCTTCTGCTCCCAGTCGAATCGGACATCGGAACCCGAGTCGGTGACCGCAGCCTTGATTCGGGCCCTGATCGTGTCGGGGTCGTCGAGGACGAGGATTCGGCTCCCCGGATCGGGGTCCGACTTCGACATCTTCACCTTCGGATCCTGAAGCGACATGATCCGGGCGCCGTGCTCGGGGATGATCGGCTCCGGTATCGGGAACTCCTCCCCAAACCGGAAGTTGAAGCGCTCGGCCAGGTCGCGGGCCAACTCGAGGTGCTGTCTCTGGTCGTCGCCCACCGGGACTGCATCGGCCCGGTACAGCAGGATGTCGGCGGCCATGAGCACGGGGTAGGCGAATAGCCCGAGGTTCGCCCCGGTGGTCCCAGACTTCTCCTTGAACTGGGTCATACGACTCAGCTGACCGGTGCCGGTGATTGTCCCGAGGATCCATGCGAGCTCGACGTGGTGCGGGACCTCACTCTGGTAGTAGTAGAGCGACCGTTTTGGGTCGACCCCACATGCGATCAACACCCTGGCGGCCTCGCCGCGCTCCTTGGCGAAATCGGAAGTGTCGTATTCGACCGTCATCGCATGCAGATCGACGATGCAATAGATACAGTCGTACTCGTCCTGGAGCCGCACCCAGTTCCGCAGCGCACCCAGGTAGTTGCCGACGTGAATGTTGCCGGTGGGCTGCAGCCCGGAGAAGACGGTCTTCCGTTTCACCTTTCCTCCAAAGAGACGCCGATGGTGCCCACCGGCGTCAGATCATCCCACATGGCGCGGAGGGGGTGCTCGCCCAGACCGGTCGGGCTCCAACCCCGCAGAAACCCTCCTGCCGGTGGCGGGGGCCGAGGCTGTTCGGCGGGGCCAGCAGGGCGGAAGGCCCTGGTCCGGTTCAGGTCGCGGGAGGACGCTGGTCCCATGCCCACCGATCTCGACATCGCCAGGGCCGCGAACCCGCGTCCCATCGAAGAAGTCGCCAACGATCTCGGACTGCCGGCCGGCACCCTCCAGCCGTGGGGCCCGGGAGTGGCGAAGGTCTCGCTCGCCGCCATGAGCCGGCTCGGTCCGCCGCGGGCGAAGTATGTGCTCGTCACCGCGACCACCCCGACCCCCTTCGGCGAGGGCAAGACCACCGTCGCCATCGGCCTGTCCCAGGCATTCAATCGGCTCGGCTCGAGATCGGTCGTGACGCTTCGGCAACCGTCGCTGGGCCCCACATTCGGGATCAAGGGTGGTGCCGCCGGCGGCGGGTACTCGCAGGTGATACCGATGGAACGGATGAACCTGCATCTGACCGGCGACTTCCACGCCGCCACATCGGCCACCAACCTGCTGGCGGCGCTCATCGACGCTCACCTCTACCACGGGAACGCGCTGAACCTGGGCATCAACGACATTCCCTGGCACCGCGTCCTCGATGTGAACGACCGGGCCCTCCGTCGAATGGTGATCGGCCTGGGAGATGCCGCCGATGGGGTGCCGCGCCAGGAGTCGGTCGACATCACCGCCGCCGGGGAGGTCATGGCGATCCTGGCTCTGGCCGGCGGGCTGGGCGACCTGCGAGCTCGCCTGGCCCGGGTCATCATCGGCTACGACAGGAGCCGGCGGCCGGTCACCGCCGGTGACCTCGGGGCCGCGGGCGCCATGACCGTGCTCATGCAGGAGGCGCTCCAGCCCAACCTGCTGCAGACGCTCGAGGGCGGACCCGCCCTCGTCCATGCCGGTCCCTTCGCCAATGTCGCCCCGGGCGTCTCGTCGGTCGTCGCGGACGCGCTGGCGGTGCGGGCCGCAGATTATGTCGTGACCGAGGCCGGTTTCGGGGCGGAGGTCGGCGCCGAAAAGTTCTTCAACCTCAAATGCCGGGCGTCGGGCCTCGAACCCGATGCCGCGGTGATCGTGACGACCATCCGCGGTCTCAAGGCGCAGTCGGGGAGGCATCGCATCGTGGCGGGCCGCGACCTGCCGTGGGCGCTTCTCGAGGACCGGCCCGAGGAGGTCGAGGCCGGCGCGTCGAACCTGGAGCGGCACGTCGAGATCGTTCGCCTGCATGGCGTCGAGCCGGTGGTGGCGATCAACGTCTTCCCCGGCGATCACCCGGCGGAGTTGCGAGCGGTCGGCGAGATCTGCGACTCCCTCGGGGTCCGCCACGCCCTCACCCGAGCGCACACCGACGGCGGAGCCGGCTGCCTCGACCTCGCCGAGGCCGTCGGGCTGGCGACATCGCAGCCATCGAAATTCAAGCCGCTCTACCCGGTCGACCTCGGGCTCCGCGACAAGATCGACATGATCGCCACTCGGGTCTACGGCGCGGACGGCGTGACCTTCGAGAAGGCAGCAGAGACCGATATCCGAAGGGCCGAGGCCAACGGCTTCGGCGACCTCGGGGTGTGCGTCGCCAAGACCTCGCTTTCGATCACCCACGATCCGTCGGTGAGGGGAGCGCCCCGGGGCTGGACCCTCCCGGTTCGCCGGGTCGGGGTCTCCGCGGGCGCCGGATTCGTGGTCCCCCTCACCGGCGAGATCCGAACCATGCCGGGCCTCGGCTCCAAGCCGGCGGCTCTGGGCATCGACATCGATCCCGACGGAAGGATCGTGGGACTCTCGTAATTGGCCATCGGCCTTCGGCCATCGGCCTTCGGCCGGACTGGGCTCTCACATCGGCTCTTCTGGCTGAAGGCTGAAGGCTGAGGGCTATTCGGGTGCCAACATGGCGCCATGCCCCGCGAAGGGATCGACATCGCCCGCGCCGCGGTTGCAGCCAGGGGGCTCGTCGGCGTCGCCTCGGAGCACTTGACCTCGGAAGTCGCCGTCCATCTCCCGTTCGAGGCGCTGGCGGCTTTCAAGGCCGCCCTGAAACGCTTCTTCTCCCCGGCGCGGTGGAGCGAGGCCGATCGACGGGCCCTCTCGGATCTGGTCGCGCCGCACGTCACCGAGGGATGGTGGGAGCACGAGCTCGGCGAGGGCTTGAAGCTCCGCCACGGACTGCGGGACGGCCGCTACGAGATAGAGGTGGTGGGCCGGATCGAGGCCTCTGCATCGATCTTCGACCGCGTGTTCTCCGGTCCCGTCGTCCCCCAGCAGACGCCACATCCGCGGAAGGTGATGTTCCACGTCGGCGGTGAACCTGCACCCGGCGTGTGGCACCGGCGCGGCGAGGACACGGAGGACGCAAGGGTGGCGGCGCTCATGGAAGATCCCGACGTGACCGACGTCATGGTGGCGGGCGACTTCGTCACCGTCGGATTGAGGCGAAGCGCCTCTTGGGAGGACCGCCTCGACCAACTGCTCGCCCGTGTGACCGATCTCTTTTGGACCGGAAGGGGATCGTCCCCACCCGCCCGAACCCGCGATGAGCTCCTCGAGGAGGCGGGACAGGTGGCGTTGGCGGAGACCCGACCCGAGTACCTCCACCTGATGGATCCCGACGATGCCGAGCAGCGTGAGACCCTGATCGAGGCTCTCGGCTCCGACGATCCCCGCCGACGTCGGGCGGCGGTCGTGACCCTGGCGCTCTCTGGAGAGCCGGCAGTCGGGCAGGCTGCGGTCGTAACCGGTTATGCCGACGAATCGCGGATCGTCCGTCGCGCCGCCGTCGACGCGGCCGCCGATCTCGAGCAAGAGGCGTACCGGCCCCTGTTCGAGGAGGCGCTGTTCGACTCGGACCCATGGGTACGGTGGAGGGCCGTCCGCGCTCTCGGCGACCTCGGCGTGGAACCGAGCCGCGAGAAGCTGGTGCTGGCTGCGGTGGACGACGACTTCCGGGTCCGCTTCGAGGCGGCATCTGCCCTGCAGGACGGCGAGGCATCGTGAGCTTTCCGCTCGGCACCGCCTTGAACGTGGTCACCGTGGTCGCCGGGACCGTGATCGGTGCTCTCGCCGGCAGCCGAATCCCCGAGCGGCTGCGGGAGACGGTCATGGTGAGCTTGGGCCTCCTCACGGCGGCGATCGGCTTCCGGGAGATCCTTCCGACCGATGAGTTCCCCCTGGTGCTCGGGGCGGTTCTCCTCGGTGCCGTGATCGGCGAGATCCTGAGAATCGAGGCCGGATTGCAATCCGTCGGGCAAGCCCTCCAGAGACGGTTCGGCGGCACCGACGACCTGCCATTCGAGGTGGCCGTCCCCGAAACGGTGACACCGACTCCCCACCGGGCGCGCTTCAGCGAGGGGTTCGTCATCGCGTCTCTGGTGTTCTGCGTGGGCCCTCTCACCATCGTCGGCTCGATTCAGGACGGGCTCGGCGACCACGAGTTGCTCATCATCAAGGCCGGGCTCGACGGTTTCGCCGCGATCGCCTTCGCCGCCGTCTATGGATGGGGCGTGATCTTGTCGGCCCTCACCGTGGTCGTCATCCAGGGCGGGATCGCACTGGCTTCCGGCGCCCTCGAAGGCCTGCTCACCGATCCGATGCTCGACGCCCTCGGCGCCGCCGGTGGGGTCCTGCTGCTGGGGATCGCCCTCCGGCTGCTGGACCTGAAGCCGGTGCGGGTGGCGAACATGCTGCCTGCGATCGTGCTCGCCCCGCTGTTCGTTAAATGGTGGGGCTGAGGTCCGCCTCCAGCCCCCAGCCGCCAGCCGCCAGCCAGATAATGCCGGCTCGCTCATGGGCTTCACCCCCCGAGGAACGCGGGCAGTACCGCTTCGCGGCCCGTGGCGAAGAGCACGCCGACCACGATCGAGACGACGGCGGTGACGGAACCGAGGACGAGTTGGAAGCGCAGCCTCTGCTGCGAGGAGCGGAACCCGTAGGAGGACGCCACCGCGATGA
>JAUYIV010000030.1 GCA_030688105.1 Actinomycetota bacterium
GCGGAGTCCCGCCTTGAGATTCGGCGTCTCGACCGTCACCGGGCCGGCCTTTCCCGGTGCCAGGTAATGCGCGGTCACCGCGACCGGATCCGGCCGACCGGTGGCCTGGACGGCCGCCCGTGCCGCGATCGCCAGCAGGTAGCCGCCGTTGGCATTGCCGGCGATGTCCCAATCGGGGGCGATCTCCCCGGCCCACTGCGTGTCGGCGATGGGGCGCACCGCAGTGGCCTCGGCGAAGCTCACCCGTCGCCCCCGATGATCACGGAATCGGGGCACTCGGCGCGTAACGCCGCGGCGAACTCCGCCTCGGTGTAGCCGAGCCCGATCGCGGTGGCCGTGGATTCGAAGAGGATCAGCGACGAGTCGGCGAGGGAGGTCTCCGGGTCGGCGAGCACCGCACAGGTCTCGGCGGCGAGATCGCTCAGCTCCGAGCCTCCGCCACAGGCGGCAAGGGCGACGGCACAAGCGACTGCGATGAGTCCCCGGCGCATCACATCCCGAGCCGTTCGATCATCGCCGGGTGCGACTGCCAATCCTTCTCGACCTTCGCCCGAAGCTCGAGGTGCACCGGGGTGCCCAGCCGGGCCTCGAGCTCGACCCGGGCCTCGGAGCCGGCGTCCTTGATCAGGGACCCGCCTTTGCCGATCACGATCCCCTTCTGGCCCTCGCGCTCGACGATCAGACGAGCCTCGATCCGGGTCAGCCCGTCCTCGCGGACCTCGATCTCGTCGACGACGACCGCCAGCGAGTGGGGCATCTCCTCGCGCAGCCTCGCCAGGAACTTCTCCCGGATGATCTCGCCGATGAGAAAGCTCTCGGTCTGGTCCGTCGGCATCTCTGGTGGAAAGAACCGGGGCCCCTCCGGAAGCAGGGCGACCAGCTCGTCGACGATCGGGGCGAGGTTCTCGCCCTCGAGGGCGCTCAGCGGCACATAGGCGGCGAAGTCCCACTCCCCCGCCACCGCGAGGTGCTCGGTGATGTCGTCGGGGGTGGCGGCGTCCGTCTTGTTGACGGCGCAGACGACCGGCGTCGGCGAGGACAGGAGGCGGTCCGCGATCAGGCGATCTCCCGGTCCGATCTTGCCGGTCGCATCGATGACGAAGAGGGTCGCATCGGACTCCTGGAGGGCGGCGTCGACGACAGCGTTCAGCCGGGCTCCCAAGGCGGTCCGCGGACGGTGCAGGCCCGGCGTGTCCACAAAGACGATCTGGTGGTCCTCCGCATCCACGATGCCCCGAATCGTCCGGCGGGTGGTCTGCGGCCGGGGCGAGGTGATCGCCACCTTCTCGCCCACGAGGGCGTTCACCAGAGTGCTCTTTCCCACGTTGGGCCTTCCCACCACGGCCACGAAACCCGACTTCACTGAATGGCCACGCGAACTCGGGCGACCCGCCTCCCCTGAACCCGGTCGGCGGTGATCACCATGCCCTCGAGCTCGAAGGACTCCCCTTCCTCGGGAACTCGCCCGGCGAGGCCGAGCACCAGGCCACCCACGGTGTCCCAACCCTCGTCGGGCAGAGTGCAGGCGAGAAGCTCGGCGAGGTCGTCCACGGAGAGGCGGGCGTCCACCAGGAACGACCCGTCGTCCAGGGCGCTCACCATCGGCTCTTCGACGTCGTATTCGTCGACGATCTCCCCGACGATCTCCTCGAGCAGATCCTCGATGGTGACCAGCCCGGCGGTGCCGCCGAACTCGTCGACGACCACCGCCAGGTGGACTTTGGACGCTTGGAGCTCCCGGAGCAGCTCCGAGACCCGCTTGGTCTCCGGGACGAAGTGGACCGGGCGCATCAGCTTGGTCACGGGTAACGGCCCCTCTCCGGCGTCGAAGAGGAGGAGGAGGTCGCGGGCGTACAGCACCCCGACGACGTCGTCGAGATCGTCCCCGGTCACCGGTATCCGTGACTTTCCGCTGGCGAGCACCAAGTCGAGGGCCTCGTCGGAGCCGGTGGAGGCCGGCACCGTGACCATGTCGGTGCGGGGCACCATCACCTCGCGGACGATGGCGTCGGTGAACTCCAGGACGGACGAGATCAGCTCGATCTCCTGGCTGTCCTGGGCGTCGTCCTCCGGCTGCTCCTCCTCGTCCTCGTCGTAGATGAGGTCGACGGCCCGCCTCCCCGCACCCACCGCTAGGGAAAGCAGGCTCGAGAGCCGGTAGGCAGGACGGCGCGGCAGCGACCGCCCGAAGGCCCTGGGCAGGGTATCGCCGACGAGGACCAGCAGGATCCCCAGACCGAAGAGGCTTGCCAAGAGCGCCCACCCCGACACCCGCGCCGTGATCGCCCAAGTCGCCGGAATCGCTCCGGCGACCAGCAGGGCCGCATGGACGATGCCGAGGCTGGGCTGGACGTTCACCGGCTCCTCGAGCAGCTGCGCCACCCGGGCGGCCCCGGCATCCCCGTCGGCGGCGTCATGGAGGGCATCGGCCCGATGGGTGCGAAGCAGCGAGGCCCCGCCAAAGCGGAGGGCGGCAGCCACACCGATCGCCAGCAGCGAGGCCCCGAGGGCGATGACCGTCATCCGATCGACCGTCCGATCAGTCCCAGCAGCTCGTCCTCACGGCGTTCCATGGCATCCGCGGTGTCATCGTCCTCATGGTCGTACCCCAGAAGATGAAGAATGCCGTGTGCCAGCAAGAGATGCATGAAGTCGTCGAAGGGTATGCCTTCGCCGGCGGCGCGCTTGGCGATCTCGGACGGGCACAAGAAGACATCACCGAGGACGACAGGCGGGTCGTCGCGAAACCGCGGCGGCACCTTGCCGGCGATGAGGTCATCGAGCGGGAACGCCAGGACGTCGGTGGGCCCGGTGCGCTCCATGAAGCGCTGGTTGTACTCGGCCATCTGCTCGGGACCGACGAGGATCACCGCCAGCTCGGTGTCGGGGGCGTAACCCTCGGCGGCGACCACCGATTCGGCGAAGGCTCGCAGTGAGTGGGCGTCGACGGGCTGGTCCTGCTCGTCGCTGAAGAACACGTTCACGCGGGCTGAGTGCTCCTGGCTGCGGGGAACCCCGGATACGGGATTCGTGTGTGGTAGTACCCGATCAGGGCGTCCACGAACGCCTCCTTTATCCGCGTCAGCTCTCCGAACGTGACCGCGGACTCCTCGAGCTGACCGTCTTCGACCTTCTCGGCGATGATGGCCTCGACCAGCCCGCGGATGCTCTCACTCGTGGGATCCTCGTGCTGGACCAGAGCGCGGGCGGCCGCCTCGGTGGCATCGGCCAGCATCAGGATCACCATCTCCTTGGTGCGCGGTTTCCGTCCGCGGTGGCGATAGTCACGGATCTCCATGCGCTCGCCGTATGCCTCCTCGGCCTTGTGGCTGAAGTAGCGCATCAGGCTGGTGCCGTGGTGGGTCAGGATCCCCTGGGCGACGTCGGGCGGAATCCGGTACTCCCCGGCGAGACGCAGCCCCTCGGACACATGGCTTCTGATGATCGCCGCCGACTCCTCCGGAGGCAGGCGGTCGTGGGGATTGGTCACGCCGAACTGGTTCTCCACGAAATACTTCGGCTGAACCGTCTTGCCGAGGTCGTGGTAGTACGCCATCGCCCGGGCCAGGAGGGGATTGGCGCCGATGGCGCGGGCGGCGCGGTCGGCGAGGTTGCCCACCAGGACGGAGTGGTTGAAGGTCCCCGGCGCCATGTCCTCGACCCGGCGCAACGCCGGATGGTTCCGGTCGGTGAGGTCGAGAAGGGTCTGGGTGGTGGTGATGCCAAAGGCCGAAGAGAGCATCGGCATCACCCCGAGGGCGGCGACTCCCGAGGCGATGCCGCCGACGAAGCCCCAGATCGCCGAGAGCCGAATGGTGTCGGCGTCCCCCGCGTAGAAGAACCAGGCGAGCGAGGCTGCCAGCGGCACCTGGATGACCGCCGAGAAGATGACGGCAAGGTTCAACTGGGCACGCGACGCCACCGAGGTGACCAGCGGGATCGGAGTGAGGGTGGCCGCCCCGGCGAAGACGACGAGCGCGATGTCCCCGGTGGCGAGTGCGGTGAACGCGGTGACGGGCAGCGCCATGAGCACCGCGATCCGGGAATCGAAGAGGTTGGCCGCCAGGTAGCCGAAGAATGCCGCCGGGAGCAAGAACCCGAGCTCGATGGAGTTCCCGGCCACGAACTCGGGGATGCGCGCCGCCACCGCGGCGAGCACGATGAGCAGGCCGAACAATGCCACCTTCTTCGAGTCGCGCCAGAACTCGTGGGTCACCCGGCCCATGAACACCACCGACAGCAGGACCACCAGCGCCGCCACCGCCGCCATGGCCCGGAGCGGTACCGTCTCCTCGTCGGCCACGTTGAGGTCGAGGCCCTCGATGGCTTCGACCTGCACCGCGGTGAGGCGCTCCCCCACGGCGACGATGAGCTCGCCGGACACGATCTCCCTCGTCACTTCTTTCACGCCGGCGCGCGCCACTTGACGAGCCAAATCCGTGGCGGTGTCGTCGAGAAAGCTGTTCGCCTGGAGATAGTTCCCCAGCAGGTCGGCGACTGCGGCCTCGGCGGCATCTCGCAACTCCTCTGGGAGCAGCACCAGGGGCCTGGGCTCGGTGACGACTCTCGCCTTCACCGCGTCGAGCTCGGTGGGGCGGATACCGGGAATCAGGTGATCGCCGGCGACGTCGAGCGCCGCCTGCTGGACGATCGGGAACAATTCCGTCTCACCGTTCTCGACGCGGGCGCGATCGTCGTTGGCGAGGCCGACGAGGGTGTCGATGGTCTCGTCCTGGAGCAACGGGTGGAGGGCCTGGAGAAGGGCGATCTGCTCTCCTCTGGGCAGTGGTTCCGGAGGCAGGGTCGTGGTCGTGGTCGCTTCCGTGGTCGAGGTGTCGTCGCCGGGCTCGGTGGTCGAGGTGGTGCCCACGGTGGTGTCGGTTCCGCCGTCGGGCGGCTCCACCGGAATCGGCTGGGCCCCTTTGTGCACGTTCTGGAAGACCTCGAAGACGGCGCCGAGTACCGCGTCGGTCGCCTCGAGGTCGGTGTTGTAGACGTCGGCGACGGCGGCGGCGGCGGCGGCGCGGGCCGTCTCGGTGGCGTCTTCGTTCTTCACGGTGATCGGACCGCTCGCATAGAAGGTGCTCGGCGAGGGCTCACCGACGTTGAGCGCGATGGGATCCGATCCCTGCTCCTGCCCCACCACCAGGGCCAGCGACACCGCGATGACCATGACGAGCAGCATCGCGGCGCGGGTGAGCCCGGCAAGGCGGCTCATGACCCTCACTCGCCCTCCTCGTGCCTGCGGTAGGCCTCGACGATGGCGGCGACGATGCGATGCCTGACGACATCCTCCGCGCCCAGGGTGATGAAGGACACGCCGGGGATGTCGTCGAGGACCCCCCGCACCTGCCGCAGGCCGGACGCCTTCCCGGTGGGCAGGTCCACCTGGGTGACATCGCCGGTGATCACCATCTTCGAGTTGAACCCGAGCCTGGTGAGAAACATCTTCATCTGCTCGGGCGACGTGTTCTGCGCTTCGTCGAGCACGACGAAGGCATCGTTGAGGGTTCGCCCCCGCATGTAGGCGAGAGGGGCGATCTCGATGGCGCCCCTCTCCATCAGCCGCTGCGTCTCCTCGGGCCCCAGCATGTCGTAGAGAGCGTCGTACAGCGGCCGGAGATACGGATCCACCTTGGCGGCGAGATCGCCCGGAAGAAAGCCGAGGCGCTCCCCCGCCTCGACCGCCGGCCTGGTGAGGATGAGGCGGGTCACCGACCCGGATTCAAGACCGGAAACCGCCACCGCCATCGCCAGGTAGGTCTTGCCGGTGCCGGCCGGACCGATCGAGAAGATGACGGTGTTGCGTCGAATGGCGTCGAGATACCGCTTCTGATTCAGGGTCTTGGGCCGCACGATCTTGCCGCGGCCCACGGGCACGCCGTCGCTGAAGACCTCGGAGGGGCGGGCCACCTCCGCCTTCACCAGCTCGATGACCCGCAGCACCCGGTCCTCATCGAGTGACTGGCCCTCGCGAACCAGGACCAGCAACTCCTCGAGGGTGGTCTTGGCGAGCGTGGCCGTCGGCTCGGGACCGCCGATCCTCAGCTCGTCCCCGCGCGCCACGATGCGCGCGTCGAGGAACGCCTCTTCGACGAGGCGGAGATGGGCGTCGCGCTCGCCCAGCAGAGCCAGCATGAGGTGGTCGCCGGGGACGCGCAGCGTGACCTCATTGAGGGATGCTTGCGTCACAGAGATCCTCGTTGCGAGGGGATCATGGAGAAGAAGGAACTATACCGGTGTCGTGCGGGAGTCAGTCTCCCCCCGCAAGGCGGGGGGAGAGGTCCGAGCCGGAGGCTCGGACCAAGGGGGGCGGCTGACCCTGCGTGCGTGCCAACGCGAGCTGGGCGCACGCCGTCTCCGCGGTCCCCTCCGCCTCG
>JAUYIV010000032.1 GCA_030688105.1 Actinomycetota bacterium
CAGGGCGGAGAGTGCGCCGGCCGGCTGAGAAGTTGCCGTGCAAGGGAGGACGACATGATCGAGATCGGAGACGCCGCACCCGACTTCACACTGACCGACCAGGATGGGAAACCGGTCAGCCTCTCCGACCATGCCGGAAAGCGGCTGATCGTCTACTTCTATCCGAAGGCCTTCACCCCCGGCTGTACGACACAAGCATGTGACTTCAGGGACAACCATCGGGCGTTCGCCGAGGCGGGTTTCGAGATCGTCGGCATCAGCCCCGATCCGGTGGGTCGTCTGCAGGCGTTCCGCGAGAAGCACGACCTCCCCTTCTCGGTGCTGTCCGACGCCGATCACTCCGTAGCCGAGGCATTCGGTGCGTGGGGGACCAAGAAGAACTACGGCCGGGAGTACCAGGGAATCATCCGATCGACCTTCGTCATCGGCCCCGATGGCACCGTCGAGAAGGCCTGGCGGAATGTGAAGGCGAAAGGACACGCGGAACGGGTCCTCGCCGACCTGGAGGATTAGGCCGGCGAGGCAACGGTTGGTGAAACCGACTACACGCGACCTGGGTTTACACTCCGCGGCTCCGCATGGAACTTCCGCGACCTCTGCAGCTGTCGATGTTCGTCGCCGCCTCGGCGTTGGCGCTGATCGGGCTCGTCTTCGGCATCGACCGACTCACCAACGCCGGGGAGGTGCTCGGTGACGTCGAAGTGGCCGGAGTCGACATCGGCGGGCTCGACGAGCGAGCCGCGCTGGCCAGGCTGGCAGAGCTCGAGTTCGACCTCCTCGACGCCCCGATCCAGGTGGAAGTCGCCGGGCACGTCTTTGCGCTCGATCCCACGGATGTCGCGTTCGACATCCATGAGCGTGCCCTGGTCGAAGTGGCCATGCAGAACGGGCGCTCCGGCAACGTCGCCAATCAGTTCGGTTGGTGGCTGGGACGCATCGGCGGCGGCCGGGCGGATGTCGACCTCGCCTTTGAATTCGACGAGGAGGCACTCACCGAGATCATCTCCGAGTGGGAGGTCGGGGGGATCGCCCAACCCGCCTATACGGGCGAAGTCTGGATCGAGGACGGCAATGTCGTGTACTCATACCCGGCCGCCGGCACCGGGATCGAGACGGAGACCGCCCTCGCTCTCCTCACCGAAGCACTCGCCGACCCGGTGCGTCGCCCCGTGGTGCTGCCGACCAGGTACCTGGAGCCGAGCATCACCGACTCGGACGTCGACGACGCCGTGGAACAGGCTCGGACGATCATCGGTGGCGACGTCACCCTTGCCAACGACGAGCTCGGGACTTCGATAGTCATCCCCCGCGGGGTGATCGCCGATGCGCTCGAGGTGGTGCTCGACGAGACCGTCGAGGATCCGGTGTTCGGGTTTTCGTTCCGCCGCGAGCCCCTGCGCGATTACGTCGCCGCCCTCGGCCCGTCGCTCGAGACCGAACCGGTCGACGCCGAGATCCTCATCGACGTGGAGACCGACGAGATCACCATCGTTCCGAGCATTCCCGCAAGGGAGCCCGACCCCACCCAGCTGGGACCGGCGGTCTGGGAGGCCATCGAGTCCGGCTCCCGCTCCGGCTTGCTCCCCTACCGGGAGGGCCGGGAGGCCGAGTTCTCGACGGCCCAAGCCGAGGCCCTGGGAATCAAGGGGCTGATCGGCGAGTTCACCACGTTCCACGCCTGCTGCGCGAACCGGGTGGTCAACATCCAACTGATCGCCGACGCGGTCGACGGGACGATCGTATTGCCCGGCGAGGAGTTCAACCTCAACGAGATCGTCGGCAAGCGGACCACCGAGAAGGGATACCTCTGTGCCGGTGCCATCGTCGGAGGTGAGTTGGTCGAGATCGGGGAGGTCTGCATCGGCGGAGGGAGCAGCCAGTTCACGACGACGATGTACAACGCGGCGTTCTTCGCCGGGCTCGAGGACGTCGTCCACACCCCGCACTCGATCTGGTTCAGCCGGTACCCGGAGGGCCGCGAGGCAACCCTGGGGTGGCAGAACCCCAATCTGATCTTCCGCAACAACACCGAGCACGCCATCGTCGTCCGCACCAGCTATACCGGTACCTCGATCACGGCGAAGATCTACGGCGACAACGGCGGCCTCATCGTCGAGGCCGGGCTCTCCGACCGGTACAACTACACCGGCATCCGCGGCCCGATCGTCCGCAGGAACCTGAAGCTCAACCTGACCAAGCCCGGCGAGGGGTGCGAGAAGACCAACCCGATCACCGTCCAGAACGGCACCGGCGGCTGGTCGGTCGACGTCTACCGCTACATCACCTATCCGGACGGCACCGAGACCACGGAGACCTGGTCGTGGCATTACACCGGCTACTACAAGATCCAGGAGTACAACGACAAAGACGAGGACTGCACCCCCCCGAAGGTCGATGAGGAGCCCGAGCCCTGATCGGCGCCGCGCACCGCTGTGCGCAGCGCACCAGACCAGAGTGGGCCTTCCGCTCGGCGCCGCGCACCAAACCCAGAGTGGGCCTTCGGCCCACCGTCGGAGCCCGCCAAGCCCCTTCCGGGTCTCGGCGAACTCCTCCATGGAGCCTCTCTCCGCTCGGCGCCGCGCTATACATCCCGGATGCCGTCGATCATCAGGAAGATCCCGGCGACGACGAGCAGCACCGCCAGCACTCGCCCGGTGGACGCCATGAACCTCGCCGCCGACCCCCGATTGGGCACAACGGCGAGGAGACCGAGAGCGCCCACCGCCGCCGCCGCCGCAACCACCGACCAGGCCACCCCGTTCTGGGTGCCCGCGGCGATGG
>JAUYIV010000039.1 GCA_030688105.1 Actinomycetota bacterium
TCGGAGCCCGGTACGGGTCCTCCCCGGTGATCCGCTCATACATCTCGAAGAGGTTGCCGTAGCGCTCCTCGATCGCATCTCGGCCGAGGCGGTCGATCGCGTCGGCGAAGTCCAGGAAGACCCCGTTGTGAAGAGGCCCGACACCCCGGTACTGATCGACGTCCCGCTTGGCCGCCCGGGAAGCGACGTCGCGAGGCACCAGGGTCCCGAACGCCGGATATTGCCGCTCGAGGAAGTAGTCCCTCTCCGGTTCGGGGATCTCACTCGGCGCACGGGTCTCGTCGCCGGACGCGGGCACCCAGATTCGCCCATCGTTCCGCAGGGACTCCGACATCAGCGTGAGCTTCGACTGGAACTCGTCGCTCTGGGGAATGCAGGTCGGGTGGATCTGGGTGAAGCAGGGGTTGGCGAACAGCGCCCCTTTCCGGTGTGCCCGCCAGATCGCGGTGACGTTGCAGGCCTTGGCGTTTGTGGACAGGAAGTAGACGTTGCTGTAGCCGCCGGTGGCAAGGACGACGGCATGTGCCGAGTGTGTGGTGATCTCCCCGGTCATCAGGTTCCGCACCACGATCCCCGCGGCCCGTCCGTCGACGAGTACCACGTCGAGCATCTCCGACCTGGTGAACATTTGCACGGTTCCCGCCCGGATCTGCCTGGCGAGGGCCTGATAGGCCCCGAGAAGCAACTGCTGGCCGGTCTGACCCCTCGCGTAGAAAGTCCGCGACACCTGCACCCCCCCAAACGACCGGTTGGCGAGGAGGCCGCCGTACTCCCGGGCGAAGGGGACACCCTGGGCGGTGGCCTGGTCGATGATCTCGTTGCTGACTTCGGCCAGGCGGTAGACGTTCGCCTCACGCGACCGATAGTCGCCCCCCTTGATGGTGTCGTAGAAGAGGCGCTGGACGCTATCGCCGTCGCTCCGGTAGTTCTTGGCGGCGTTGATCCCGCCCTGAGCCGAGATGCTGTGGGCCCGCCTCGGGCTGTCGTGATACGTGAAGGCCTTCACCCGATAGCCCTGCTCACCCAGGGTCGCTGCCGCCGAAGCGCCGGCGAGGCCCGTGCCCACCACGATCACCTCGAACCTCCGTCGGTTGGGTGGCCCGACCAGCGGCATCTCGAAGCGGTGGTTGCTCCACTTCTCCTCGATCGGCCCCTCAGGGATCCTGGCATCGAGCTCCACGGTCACCTCACAGCTCGAGCAATCCGGTCTGGACTGCGATCGGGAACGACAGGTTGCCCACCACGACGAAAGCCGTGATCGCGTAGGCGAGGTATCGCCGCCAGGGGTTGAACGCTGGGTGGTTCCACCCGAGGGTCTGGAACATGCTCCAGACCCCGTGATACAGGTGGAAGCCGAGGGCGAGGTTGGCGATCGAGTAGATCACCGCAGAGACCGGCCGCTGCATGCTGCGGATCAGGTTGTCGTACACCTCGCCGCGTACGAAGGTGTCGGTCGCCGCCGGCTCGGTGCCCCAGGTGAGGTCGGCGAGGTGGAACGCGATGAAGAGCAGGACGATCGTTCCGGTCCATCGCATGGTGCGCGACGCGTAGTCCGCCACCGAGTAGTCGCGTTCCCGGTACGCACCGCCGCGAGCCTTCCAGTTCGTGTAGGTGAGCGAGTACGCGGCGTGGACGTGGAGCACGAACGCCAGGAGGAGGCCGCCCCGCATCAGCCACAAGAGACTGGAGTGAGGCACGAGGTCGCCCCCGAGAGCTCTCAGCGCCTCCGCATAGGAGTTGATCTCCTCGGCGCCGAGGTACACCTTGAGGTTGCCGATGAGGTGGGCGATCACGTACCCGATCAGGATGATCCCGGTGACCGCCATGACCCACTTCTTGCCGAGAGCCGAGCGGTAGAACCGGATCGGCAGCGGGGGCGTCCGTCTCGGCTTCTCGGTCTCGGTCGTCACGGTGTCTCGCATTCTCGCGCGAAAGACCCGTCGTGGCGAAGAGCGGCTGATGGCTGATGGCCGAGACCCGGTTGGAGCGACTCTCGAGCGTTTGACCCGATCCGGCTGATGGCCGATGGCCGAGGGGCGACGGGCCAGCCCCGACGCGTGCGGATACTCTCCGGACGTGCGCTCGCCTCCCAGAGTCATGCCCGCCATCGTCTCCGCGTTCGGCCGGAAAGGCGGGCTCGATTCTGGGGCGCATCGGCACAACGTCGAGCTCCTTTCCGCCCGTGAGGTCGCCGGGTTCGTCGTCGCCGGCTCGACGGGCGAGGGCCCATATCTGGAACCGGGAGAACGATCCGTCCTGGCGGCGGCGACTCGTCAGGCCGCACCCGGGTCCTTCCTGATGGTCGGGCTGGCGGCAGAGTCTCTCCGCGCCGCACTGAGGATGGTCGACGAGGCGGTCGACGGTGGCGCCGACGCCGTGCTCGCTCTGACCCCGACGACCATGGTGCGGCACCGTGCCGACCTCGTCGAGGGCTACTTCGTCGATCTCGCCGACCGCTCGCCGCTACCGGTGTTTCTGTACTCGGTGCCGCTGGTCACCGCCTACGAGCTGTCGATGGACTCGGCCGTCCGTCTCGCCGCCCACCGAAACGTCGCCGGGATGAAGGACTCGGGGGGCCACCCGACGAGGATCTCGACGATTGCCAACCGGGCAGACAAGGGCTTCCGCGTGTTCTGCGGCGCATCATCGGCGATTTCGCTCAGCGTCGCCGGAGGTGGGTTCGGGGCGATCACCGCCAGCACCAACTACGCCCCCCGCCTGGTCCTCGATGTCGTCGAACGCTCCCGCCGTTCGATCGGTGGTGCGGTCGATGCACAAGAGCGGCTCCGGGCCCTTTCCGCCGCGGTCGAGCGGCACGGCGTGGCCGGGGTCAAGCACGCCGCGTCGCGGGTGGGCCTGGTCACCGGGCCGCCGCGGCGCCCCCTGAGACCGGTCACCGCCGCCCAGAAGCGGGAGATCGATCGGGCCCTGGCCGCCGTAGAAGTCCTCTAGTACCCAAGACCATCCACCCTCTTGCTGGGGGCTGGAGGCTGGAGGCTGGATTATCCTCCGCCCTCGAACGAGAAAGGACCCCAGTTGGCCAAGTTCCTCACCAACGACTGGATGCAGGCCCTCAATGACACCGTGAACGCCCACGACGGCTTCCGCAACGCGATCGCCAATGTCGAACTGACGCTGCAATTCGAGGTTCCCGATGCCCCCGAAGGGGCGGAGAAGCGCTACTACCTGCAGATCCAGAATGGCGAGTTGGCGGCGATCGCCGGGGATGCCGCCTCACCCGACGCCACCATCACCAACAGCTATGAGACGGCGATGGCGGTGTCCAAAGGTGAGATGAACACCCAGATGGCTTTCATGTCGGGAAAGCTGAAGGTCAGCGGGAACATGGCCAAGATCATGATGAATCAGGGGACGTTCAACGCCTTTGCCGACGCCGCCTCGGGCGTCGATGTCGAGTACTAGTGCTGTGCCCCGGAAATACGGTCTTCGGATCTCCGAGGCCTCGGCGTCATCTGGCCAGGACGCACGACGAAGGCGCATCGAGTGAGATGCCTCGAGGAGGAGGACGCCGCCAGGGGCGTCGAGGGCCGGAGAGATGTGATCGTATTTTCGGGGCGCTGCACTAGGGGATCGGCTGCCTTTGGCAGCCTCCCGCGATAGAGCCTCCCGCCTTCCGCCTCCGGTAAGAGAGGAAGATGGAGGTCGGTCGCTCGGGGCGACCGGGATCGACCCTGCGCCAGGCAGCGACTCGAGGAGAACACACAATGAAGAGGAGGCCTTCAGCGACCTCCGCGATGGGGCCGGGCTCCGCCCGGCCCGCGATTGGTGATGAGTGAGGGGCGCCTCGGTGGCGCCCCTCACCTCGTTCCATGTCCGACCGCGTCAGACGTTGACCTTCTCCTTGAGAGCCTTGGCGGCCTTGAACGCCGGAGCCTTGCTCGCAGCGATGTGAACCGGCTCGCCGGTGCGCGGGTTACGGCCCATTCGGGCCGGGCGGTTCCGGACCTCGAACTTGCCGAAACCTGCGATCTGGACCTCTTCGCCCCTGGCGAGGGCCTTGGAGATGGCGCCGATCACGGCATCGACCGCCGCACCGCCCATCGCCTTCGAACCTCCGAAGGACGTACCCACGGCGTCTCCGAGGTCTTTCTTGTTCATTTGGCGTCTCCTCCTCTAGAGGGAATCACATCGGTGTGACTCTAGCGTCTGATGACCACATCATGCCATTCTTGGAGCCTAAGAACGTTGATTTGCTTGCGGAAGACCGCGTACGGGGCCAACCGCCAACCGCCAACCGCCGACCGCCAACGGCAGGAGACGCGTTTCCGAGCCGAGGAGGCGCTCTGGCCGTTGGCCGTTGGCAATGAGCCGCTCTCTACAACTCCAGCGTGTGCAACTCCCCCACCTTCTCCTTGACGGCCTCCGCGGCCGCCTTCAGGGCGCTCAACTCGTCCTCGGTGAGGGGCAGCTCGACGATCTCGGCCACGCCACCCGCCCCGATCCGGGCCGGGACCCCGAGGTAGACCTCGGAGACCCCGTACTCACCGGTCGTCCAGGCGCACACCGGCATCATCTCCTTGGAGTCCTGGAGCACCGCCTTGACCATCTTGGCCGCCGCCGAGGATGGGGCGTAGTACGCGCTCCCGGTCTTGAGCAGGCCCACGATTTCCGCACCACCGTCACGAGTCCGACTCACGAGCTCGTCGATGGCCGCGCCGTCGAGGACGTCGGTGAGCGGCCGCCCGCCGATGCGGCACTGAGAGGGCACCGGAACCATGGTCTCCCCGTGGCTTCCGAGGGTCAGCGCCTCGACCGAGAGGATGTCTT
>JAUYIV010000048.1 GCA_030688105.1 Actinomycetota bacterium
GGAGGCCATCGCCGCCGTCGGCGCCGGAGTGACGGTCGAAGACCTGGGTGACCCGGAGCCCGGCGACCTGATCATCGACGCTCTCTTCGGTGTCGGGTTCCACGGGACGCTCCCAGCTCGCGCAGTGCCATGGACGCGCCATGATGCACCGGTCCTCGCGGTGGATCTTCCGAGCGGGCTCGACGGTCGCGACGGTTCGACCGATGGGCCGGTGTTCCGGGCCGCTCGGACCGCGACGTTCCACGCCCTCAAGACGGGTCACCTGACCGGCCGGGGGCCCGAGCTCTCGGGCGACGTCGAGGTCGTCGACATCGGGCTCTCGGGGGAGCGAGCGGAGTGGCTCGAATTCGAGGATGGTGACGCCGCGGTCCCCTCCAGGTCCCGGGATGCCCACAAATGGTCGGCGGGCTCGGTCGCCGTCGTCGGGGGATCGCCGGGCATCCTCGGCGCGGCGATGATCGCGGGGCGAGCGGCACTCGAGTTCGGTGCCGGAGCCGCCAAGGTGTTCCTCCCCGGGGCCCTGCATGCCCAGGCGGCTGCGATGGATCCGGGGGTTCTGACCGCCGGGCTCGGGAAGGGCGATGCCCACGATGATGCCAAGACAGTGATCGAGGCGTGCTCCCGATTCGACGTGATGGCGCTCGGTCCCGGACTCGGCCCAGGCCGGGAATCGTTCGTTGCCGAAGTCCTCCAGGGCTGGGATCGTCCGCTCGTGCTCGATGCCGACGGCATCACCGCGGCTTCGGTCGACGGGGTTGCCGGTCGTGAGGCTCCGACGGTCCTCACACCCCACGGCGGCGAGTTCGAGCGGCTGACCGGCGAACCTCCGACCCCGGCGGCCGCCGCCGCGTTTGCCGTGAAGACCGGGGCGATCGTGCTGCTCAAGGGCTCCCCTACCTTCGTCATGGGAGCACAGCGGTGTGTGGTGACATCGGGAGGTCCCGAGCTCGCCACCATCGGCACCGGGGATGTCCTGACCGGGATGCTGGCGGCGCTCATCTCCCGGGGAATGCCTTCGGAGGATGCGGCCCGCGCTGCGGCCCATCACCACGGCCGGGCCGGTGCCGCGCTCGCCTCGTTCACTACCGTCACCGCCACCGGCCTGCTGGCCGAGATAGGGAGGTTTGCCTGGTGAGGCCGTCGTGGGTCGAGGTGGACCTCGAGGCGATCCGGCACAACGTGCGCGCCATTGCGGCGGTGACCTCCCCCGCCGTGTACTGCGCCGTGGTGAAGGCGGACGGCTACGGGCACGGGGACGTGCCGGTGGCGGAAGCCGCACTCGAGGCCGGGGCGGAGTGGCTGGCCGTGGCCCTCGTCTCGGAGGGAATCGGTTTGCGCGAGGCCGGCATCGAGGCGCCGATCCTCCTGCTCTCCGAACCGGTTCCCGAGGACGCACTGGATGTCGTCCGCTGGAACCTCACCCCGACCGCGTATCGCAAGACGTTCGTCGAGGCTCTCGCCGGCGTCGCCCCCGAGGGCTTTCCGGTCCACGTCAAAGTGGACACCGGCATGCATCGGGTGGGCGCCCCGCCCGAGCTCGCTCGGGAGCTGGCGCTCGAGGTGGCGCAGGGTCCCCTCCGGCTCGAGGGGGTCTGGACCCACTTCCCGGTGTCCGAGGAGGATCATGAGTTCACCGCAACCCAGGTGTTCGCAATTCGTGAGTTCGTCGACGACCTCGCTGCGCTCGGGGTCAGGCCCCAGATGATCCATGCCGCGAACACCGCAGGAGCTCTCGCCGACCTCGACGCCGGGTTCGACATGGTCCGGGTGGGGATCGGCACATACGGGTTGAGGCCTGCCCCCGGGTATGCCCCCGAGGTCGATCTTCGGCCGGCGATGTCGGTGGTCAGCCGGGTCGTCTACACCAGGCGACATCCCGCGGGCACCCGACCCTCCTACGGACGCCGCCGGCCATTGACCGAAGAATCGACGGTGGCCACCATCCCCATCGGGTACGCCGACGGACTGGCGCGTCGGCTCTCGGCCGTCGGAGCAGCCCTCATCGGGGGCAAGCGGTTCCCGTTTGCGGGCAACATCACCATGGATCAAGCCCTCATCGATGTCGGGTCGGACGACGTCGAGGTGGGCGACCGGGTCGTGCTGCTCGGGCGGCAGGGTGACGAGGAGATCACGGCCGATCATTGGGCCGAGTGGCTGGGAACGATCAACTGGGAGGTCGTCTGCGGCTTCGGTCCGCGTCTCCCGCGCCGGTACGTCGGATGACGCTCACCTCCGTCCCCGGCGTCGAGGTCGGGCATTGGTCGGATCGGAAGGGTCTGACGGGCGTCACCGTGGTGGTCCTTCCCGAGCCGAACGTTGCCGCCGTCGAAGTCCGTGGCGCCGCTCCGGGCACCAGGGAGACGGCCCTTCTGGCGTCCGGCATGAAGGTGGAGACCATCCAGGCGATCGTCTTCGCCGGGGGCAGCGCCTTCGGGCTTGCCGCCGCCGATGGGGTGGTGCGGGCGCTCGAGGCGGATGGCCGGGGCCACCCGACGCCGGCCGGGGTCGTGCCGATCGTGCCCAGTGCGATCCTCTTCGACCTCCTGGTCGGCGATCCGCGGGCCCGACCGGACGCCGCCGCCGGGGAGGCGGCCTATCGGGCGAGCTCGCCAGGCCCCGTCGAGATGGGGAGTGTCGGCGCGGGAACCGGTGCGGTGGTGGCGGGGTGGCGGGGTTTCGACCATTTCCGCAAGGGCGGCGTCGGGTCGCACGCCGAGCCGGTCGGGGATGCGGTCGTGGCCGCTTTGGCGGTCGTCAACGCCGTTGGCGACGTCTTCACCCTCGAGGGTGGCTCCCTGACCGGGGGGGCCGCGGTGCCCCCTTTGGTCCCGGCGGCTCCCCGGCCCCTCGAGAACACCACGCTCGTCGTCGTCGCCACCGATGCCCGGCTCGATCGTGCCTCTCTGACCCGGCTCTGCGTCCAGGGCCACGATGCGATGGCCGTGTGCCTTCGCCCTGGCCACACCCGATACGATGGCGATGTCGTGTTTGCGGTGTCCTGCGGCGACCGCATCGCCGACCCGGACGCCCTCGGGTCGGCGGCCTTCATCGCGGTGGGTCGGGCGATCGAGGCGGCTGTGCGGCATGCCACCCCGCTTGGCGGAGTCCCGGTGATCGCCGCCGACGCAGCACCCGAGGAGAGCACGTGACCGCTCACGGAGAATTGGCCGAGCTGGCCGAGATCGCCTCGACCTGCGTGAGGTGCCCGCTGTCCGAGACGCGCACCACGGTCGTGTTCGGGACGGGGTCCGCCGACGCAGAGGTGATGTTCGTCGGCGAGGCCCCCGGGTTTCACGAGGATCAGCAGGGCGAGCCCTTCGTCGGTGCAGCCGGGAAGCTCCTCGACCAGTTGCTTGGGGAAATCGGGCTGCAGAGAGACGACGTCTACATCGCCAACGTCCTCAAGTGCCGCCCCCCGGGCAATCGCGATCCGAAGCCGGAGGAGATCGAGGAGTGCAAGGGCTATCTGCGGCGTCAGCTGGAGCTCGTCGACCCCAAGGTCGTGATCACCCTGGGGAACTTCGCCACGAAGCTGCTGCTCCGGCGCGACGTCGGGATCACCCGGCTGCGCGGCCAAGTGTTCCCGTGGTGGAACCGCCGCCTCATTCCGACGTTCCACCCGGCGGCGGCGCTTCGGGGCGGCGAGCAAGTGCTGGCCCTGATGCGCGAGGACTTCGCGCTGGCGCGTGCCGTCATCGATGAACCGGCCGTCGAGGTGACCCTGGTCGAGGCCGGGCCCGAGCAGCTAGGGCTCTTTGGGTGATCCAGATCGGGTGCGCCACCGCCGCCGACACGATGGCCGTCGGTCGCCGACTTGCCAGCCTCCTGCGCGCCGGCGACGTCGTGCTCCTCGCCGGAGGCCTCGGTGCCGGGAAGACGGTCTTCGCGGGGGGGATCGGTGAGGGGCTCGGGCTCGACGACCCGGTGGTCAGCCCCACCTTCGTCCTCGCCCGGCGATATCGGGGTCTCGTGCCGATGGTCCACGTGGACCTGTACCGGGTGGGGTCGTCATCCGAGATCGACGACCTCGACCTCGACACCGAGGCCTCGGACGCGGTGCTCGTCGTCGAGTGGGGCCAGGCCGCCGAGCAGTCTTTCGGTGACGACCACCTGCTCGTCCGAATCACCATGGAGTCCGGAGGCCAGAGAACCCTCGAGCTCGTCCCCCGCGGGTCCTGGATCGACCGCCCCATCTCGGAGGTGGCGCGGTGAGGATCCTGGCCATCGAGACCTCGACGGCGGCCTCATCGGTGGCGCTCGGCACTCCCGACGGAGTCGTTGCGTCGTCGCGGCGGCTCGACCCCCGTGGCCATGTCGGTTTCCTGGTACCCGCGCTCGAATTCTGCTTCTCCCAGGCGGGTTGGGAGCCCAAGCAGCTGGACGCCATCGCGATCGATACCGGGCCCGGGCTGTTCAGCGGCATCCGAACCGGACTCGCCACCGCCCAGGCGATCGCCGGAGCAGTGGGAGCTCCACTGGTGCCGGTGGCCTCACTCGATGCGCTCGCGCTCCGCGCCGCCACCGGGCATCGTCGTATCTGGGCGGTGGTCGACGTCCGTCGCAAAGAGTTCGCCGTGGCCCCCTATCGGCCGGTGCCCGGAGGGGTGGTGCGGGATGGGGCGATCGAGCTGTGCGGGCCGGAGGCCTTCCGGGCGCTGTTGGTGAGCGACCCGAGCGATGTGCTCGTCGTCGGTGACTGGCAGGCTCTGCCCGAGGGGACCCTCGTCGGGCTCCACGCGCTGCGCACCGGACGGCCCCGTTTTCCCGCTGCGGAAGCCGTCATCGAGGTGGCCTGGGGGCGGGCCCAGAGGAATGAGCTCCCCCACCCCGACGAGGTCCGGCCCAATTACCTTCGTGAGCCGGACGTGACGATCAACTGGTCGGATTTCCGATCGGAGGGTCCGTGGAAGTAGCCGTCTCCTCGGTTCGATCGATGACCGCAGCAGACATCCCCGCGGTGGCGGTCCTGGAAGCCCGCGCCTTCGCGGAGCCGTGGTCTCCGGAGACCTTTGCCGAGGAATTGACGCTTCCCAATCGGAGGTACGTCGTGGCCGAGGCGGATGAGAAGGTGGTCGGATACGGCGGCGTGATGTGTGTCGACGAGGAGGCCCACATCATGACGATTGCCGTCGACCCGTCCGCGACGCGTCGCAGGATCGGAACCCGCCTCATGGTGGCGCTGGTCGAGGCCGCGCTGGGCGAAGGTGCTCGGCATCTCACCCTCGAGGTCCGCGTGTCGAACGACGCCGCGCTGGGCCTCTACCGCAAGCTGGGATTCGCCTCCGTCGGCCTGCGGCCCGGGTACTACCGCGACGAGGACGCGCTCGTGATGTGGGTGGTGAATGCCGACGAGGGCCCGTTCCGGCGTCGGCTCGAGCGGATCGGGGAGGAGATGGGATGAGCGACCCTCTCGTCCTCGGCTTCGAAACCAGCTGTGACGAGACGGGGGTCGCCGTTGTCCGCGGCAACGAGATCCTCTCGAATGTGCTGGCCACCCAGGTGGACGAGCACTCCCGCTTCGGTGGGGTCGTGCCAGAGATCGCCGCCCGGGCCCACGTCGAAGCGATTCGCTCGCTGACTCACCGCGCCCTCCGAGATGCCGGAGTCCATGCCATGGATCTCGACGCGGTGGCGGCGACCCAGGGACCCGGTCTGGCGGCTGCGCTGATGGTGGGGTTCTCCTACGGCAAGGCGCTCGCCTGGGCGCTCGACGTGCCTTTCGTCGGCGTCGATCACATGGAGGGTCACCTCTTCGCCCCCCGGTTCGAGCATCCCGACTTCGCCCCTCCGGCGGTCGTGCTGCTCGCGTCCGGCGGCCACTCCCAGGTGGTCCACCTGAGGGATTGGGGCGACTACGACGTGCTCGGGGCGACGATCGACGATGCCGCCGGCGAGGCCTTCGACAAGCTGGCGCGCTTTCTCGGCCTCGGGTTTCCCGGAGGGCCC
>JAUYIV010000066.1 GCA_030688105.1 Actinomycetota bacterium
CGCTGAAGAGCCACATCAGGCTGACGCCCCCGGACAGTCTTCGCCGCGATGGTTGGCGCGGATAGTCTTCGCCGCCTCCATGCTGTGCTCAGGGCACTCCGGGTCGATTTTGTCCATGTCCACCAGCCCGCAGGGTTCCACGGGGCACGGACACTCCTCCTCGATCGTGGGACGGGCGTCTACGACGCCGCGCTGCCGGGCCTGGTAGGTGGAGGACCAATGCCGACCGATGTGCATACTCATCGTGGCATTCTCCCATGTAGGGGGCACTTCCAAGTGACGAAGGGCCGCAAAAATTGACTGATCCGGTGGCAGTCGCAGTGAGGCTCGGGGGCGATGCCCGGCATCGCGATCTGGGCGGGGGGGAGCGGCGGCTCAATCGGCTGAGCTGGCTGCGCCCCCATCAGAAGCCCCCCGTGACGAACTCCTGCCCTCCAGCACCACCGGGCGAAGCCCATGGCTCGATCAGCGCAGTCGTGGTCCCGTCGCGCACGGCCAGGAAGTTAACCCAGCCGTCCGCCGGTGCCTCGGAATCCATGATCCTCTCGATCGCATCGTCGCGCAGTTTGCGAAGATTCTTGAGGTACTCCAGGAGGGCGTTCGCCGAGAGCTGGTAGGTCCACTCGACCGCTTCGTCGCGAATCGTCTCGCCGACTTTCAGCGCTTTGAGGTCGTTGAAGAAGTAATCGAGCGCCGCCTGAGCCACGATCACCGACGCCTCGTCCTCCGTTAGGGCCGGGTCCACCAGCCAGGCGATCGGCGACTGGTACACGTCGTCGCGCGCCTCGACCTGGAGCTGGTGGCCGAACAGGCCGCCGGTGTAGAGAATTACGTTGGCAACGGAGTCCGCGATGATCGCGTTCACCTGGTCGTCGGTAAGGTCCGACGCAGCGGCGTTCGCCGAGCCGGTCCCCAGCGGTCCCTCCAGGGTGCGCCTGACCCGGGGGATCAGGACCCGGCTGTCCCGGAGGTCGGTTACAGGAGTCATGTGGGGAGCCGCTACGCCTTCGCGGCTGCCTCCGGCGTCCCGACTTCCTCACCCGGGGCGCGTTTGCCCTGGGGCGCCTTGCCTTTCGGAGCCGGAGCGGCGCCCGTCTCACCACCCGCCGGTGGACGACGGCGCGCAGCGGCAGCACGGGCGCTCTGCTCCTGCTGCTCCTGCGTCGGCGTGCGGCCCGCATCGGCACCCTCGGGCTCCTGCGGCTTCTCCTCGGGCTCAGGCGCCTCCTGGGGGGGCTCTTCGGACTCTCCCGGGGAAGAGTCCTCGGCACTGCCGTCACCGGCTGTGCCGCCCTGCCCCTCGGCGGGGACACTCTCTGTGTCCAAGCCGCTCTTGACCTCATGGACCTGTGGCTCCTCGGTGAAGCCGATCGGCCGCCGATTGGCGATCTTCGTCGCCGGAGTGCGGAGGACAAGGGTGCCGTTGGTGAAGGGGTTGTCGTGATCTCGACGGGGGGCGTTCGCTGTCGCGATCTGCTCGTCCTCGTCCAGCCAGGTCGAGCATTTGGGGGCCACCGCGATGCCGCGCATCTGGCCGGTAGGGCCTCTCACCTGGACGCCGATGTAGCCGCCGGTGACGTTCTCGAACTCGCTCTTTGGGTCTGCCATGCCGGTCTCCTTGGTTCGCCGTGCCGTTTGCCTACGCATAATGTACGACGAGCGTTCACGGAACGACGAAGGCCAGTCGTGAAACCGGCCCCGTCGCGTACCCCGTCTACCTTGAGATTCCTGCGGAGTTAGGTGAGCTTGATGCGCCCGATCCGGCCCTTGGCCGCTCCGAAGAGGAGCATCCCCGCATCCCGAGCCGTTTCCCAGCGAAGCATGAAGGACGGCAGCTTGAGCTGCTGGACCTTGGCGTTGTCCCCGTAGTAGGTGAGGCGCCCGGAGTTCTGCCCGACGACCCACAGCTCGTCGTTCGGCAGGACGAAGTTCCCGGCGAAGTCCTCGAAGTTCTCCACCTGGACAGCCGCGTAGCCCTTGTACTGTCCGATCTGGCCGGTGTTGAAGATTTGCTCGGCCACTCTGTCGCCGAACTCCAGGCCGACCCCGGCCAGGTGCCGCAGTGCCGGGCGCGTGCCGAGAAGCGTCACGTTGCCCTTGGAGCGCAGCGCGACCTCCTCGATCACCGGGTCGATCTGGTCGTCGGTGAGCGTCGAGGCCGCGAAGGACCCGAAGGTGTCGCCGGTGACGATCGCCGCCTGGACCAGCTCGATCAGACGCTCGGTCGGAAGCTGAGAGAGCTTCTCGCGGGACTGGGTAACCAGGTCATCGAAGGTCCCCCAGAAGTTGGTGGCGATCTCGTCCTGGTGGAAGTCCAGCGCGGTGACCATCTCTTCGCGCGGCATCTGCGCCCGCTCATAGCGGATGATGTCCGAGCGAATCTGGCCGCCTTTCCCCTGCCAATACGCCCGCAGCCCTCGCAGGTCCTCCTCGATGTAATCGGGGTCGGCGAGACCGACGTTTTTGACCTGGATGACCTGAGGCACGATGTCCTCGGCCATTGCGTCGGCCCAGACGTTGTTCAGCAGGTCGAAGGCGAACTCTTCCAGATCGCTGGGAGTGCGCAGGAAGTGCTGCCCCAACTGGTGGGAGGAGCGCGCCTTGAGGTCCTCGGCTCTCTCTTCGTCTTTCTCGACCCGGACCTGACGGAGAAGATCAAGTATTGCAGCGTCCATGTGTTTCGATTCCTCCTCGTAGTCCTGGTCTAGAACTGGCCCCGCAGGGACCTGACCCGCAGCACGACCTCGCCGTCGGGGCCGACCGGGGTGACCTCGATGACCTCGAACACCTTGTCGATGTCCGCGTTGGCATCGGGAGCCCAGGAGCCCGCACCGGAAACGCCCGCTGGGCGCTCTCCGTCGGCGTCCCAGCCGATCATGCCGCCGGGCACGTAGGTCCGACGGGGATCGACCAAGGTGATGTTGAAGCCGCCGCTGTATCCGGCCAAGATGTACTCGCCGCTCTCGATGTCCTGGTTGCGGACCTCGTTCGGCCCAAGCGCGCTCGGCCCGGTGTTCGGGTCCGGCACGTCGATCGGGCGCATGGCGATCGCGAGCTGGTCGATAGCGTCACCGCTTTCGGCGACGCGAAGCATCATCAGGCCGCGCGTAGTCGCGGAGCCCGCCGGGACGACGGCCTCTCCGGGCTTGACAATGCCGCTGGCTACGCGGTCCGACCATTTCTCGCCGGGGTAGGCGATGCTGACGTGCGGGAGTCCGGCAACGCCAGTGAGGGGAAAGGAACCTGGGTCTTTCATCTGTCTACGTTCTCCTCGTCAGTCGCCGGTTGTTACTTGTCGTCCTCGGAAGCCCTGCGGCCTGAGCTACGAACCAGGCCGCCGATCACCGAAGCCCGGGCCGCCCCGGAGGGAGCTTCGCTCCCCCCGCTGCGCCGAGACCCGACCGGGGTGGAGGCGGTCTCCTCTCTGCTGAGGTCGCCCCCTCTTGCGGCGGCGCCCTCGTCCTCCTCGGACCCGGCGTCGCGCTTGACCTCGGTCAGCTCTTCCAGTTCGCCGAGACGGGCCTCCCAGTCGTCGTCCTCCATGTCGGACGCCTGCTTGCCGAGGCGCTCCTGCGTCTTCTCGCCCAGCGCGTCCTTGAAGCCCTTGCCGAGCTTGTCGAGGCGCTCGGTGGACAGCTCGCCCGCGCGCTTCTCCTCCTCGGCTCTCTCGGCCTTGTCCTTGAACTCGTCGCGCTCTCTCTCCGCTTTCTTCTGGGCGGCCTCAGCGGTCTCCACCGCCGACTCGGCCTCCTTCAGCTTGGTGCCCGAGTCATCGGCCTGGTCCTTCGCGGCGGCAAGCTCGTCCTTGGTCGGACGACCCTTTAGCTCGTCGTACTCCGAACGGGCGATCTCCATCTTCTCCATCGGTATGACGCTCCTTTGGGCCTTTTCGCTTCGCCTTGAAGTGCTGTCGTGAAGTTCCTGGTGGGCCGCGACGATTTCCTCTTGGACTGCCTGCTCCAAGTGGGCCTCGCTGTAAGCCCCTCTTGCCCCTCGGCTTCCGAAGATGAGTCCGGTGCCGGTGAAGGTGACGCCCCCTAATATACGACCGGCGTTTGGATTTTCTGCCAGGTGCGCGCACCACTGGGCTTCCTCTTCTCCACCGGGTAGCTTGTGGAAGGTCTGGCCACATTCCGCGCAGGAGTAAAAGGGGGCCTGACACTCCATCGACTGCATCAGGCTTCCCTGCTCGTAGTTGTGGGCGATCTCCTCCGCCACGTCGGGGAAGCGATGAGCCCAGATCGCCAGCGCCGTTTCGATCCGACTGCGGGGCACTCTGTCTGTCTCCGGCGTCAGCAATCGGGTGTCGGCGATGAGCCCGACGGCGGTCCGGGGGTCATGCATCACCGTCACCGGGCAGTACTGCGGAGTGAGGCTCTTGATCGCAAGCTCTCCGGCGGTCCACTGGTGGCCGTTGGCGTTGGGATTGTCGGCCTCAACGTAGTTGCCGCGCAGCCATAGGAAGTTGGGATTCGGAGCGCCCTTCTTCAGGTCCGAAGCGAAGGCGTATTCCTCGATCTCGGACTCGTTTGGCTCGAAGGGACTGACCGGGGCGACCAGGTAGATGTGGTCGCCGTCCTCGAAGAGATGGGGCCGGACTTTCGACATTGACCCCTAATGTACGACGCGCGTTCAGGGCGCGAAGGGAGCAGCTAAGCCTCGGCGGTTCTCTCGTTGGCGTGGACGTGCAGCTCGAACGGTCGCCCTGTGGTCTCCGGCTCGGGACCGTTGTGCTCCTGGAGGAGGGCCACCGGCGAGAAGCCCCAGCGCGCGACGCGGTTCTCGGCATCCCCGGCAGAGAACTCCGGCTCCCGGAAGCCGATGGCCTTCGCCATGATGGCTCCATCGGAGAGGCGATAGCCGACGATCATCGAGAGACCTTCCCTCAGTCGCACCGCACGCAGCTCGCTTTCGACCGCGACCCCGATGTTGACCGGGACGACGGCGACCCCCCCGCGCTGGATCGCCTCCTCTCTCTCGATCGCCTCGCGCTCGATCGACGTGACCCGACCATGGTGTTTGGTGTCGGCGTATTCCTCAAGGATCGCGTAGGTGATCTCCCCGGCTCGGACGATCTCACCCAGCTCCGAGTCATACCAGGCCCGCACCGTCTCGCCGGGGTTGCGGTTGATGACCCGGGTTGGCCGCGCCGGGTCTCTACTGGTCCGACCGTCGCCGACCCCTTTCGGCCGACCCTCCGGGTTGTCCTGCGGCCCGTTCTCGGGCGAGGAGTGGGGGACCTGGCCGGGAACCATCACATCGTCGTCGCCACGGGCCAGTTCCGCCTTGCGCTTCTCGACCTCGGCGTCCCAGTTGAATCCGGCCGCCGCCACCGCCGTCGAGCGGGCGATGTCGCCACGGTCGCGGAGTTTCAGCACCATGTCGGTGAAGTACTGGAGGCCCTGGAGGACGATTTTCGGGAACCAGATACCGGCCGGTCCCCTGGTCAGCAGTCTGCGGTTACGTTTGACGACCTCGGGGTAGATTTGGTTCTCGACGTGGCGTCGGATGTCGCCACGGTCGCTGGAGATCACCCGGCTGACGATCTCGATGTCGGACTGATCGCCCTCAGACTTTGAGTCTCCGGCGCGTTCGGAGGTCCCCATCATCCGCATCGCGATCTTGCGGCCAAGCAGGCGCCTCTTCTCGGCGTTCAGCAGCTCATCCAGTTTCGGGGTGATGATCTCGAAGCTGAGTCGGTGGTCGCCGACGATGACGCCAGAGCGCGAGGCAACTCGAACCACCTGCTTGAGGTTCTCGACCTCCTCGGGTTGGGCCGGTCGCTGGTCCGAGCCCTTCTTCGCAACGACGACGAAGTTGGAGCCGCCCTGAAGCAATGCGTAGTCCATAATGTTCAGCAGCCGCTTGGCCTCCAGGAGCGCGAAGTTCGCCGTCATCAGCGGGCGCGCGTACTTCTTCGAGCCCGTCGGCATCGAGGTCCTGTGGCAGAGCCGTGGGTTGAGCAAATACAGTCTGCCCGAGGCGCAGCTGCTCGGCCGATCCTCCGGCGGGTCGAGTGGATCGACCTCATGCACGCCAACGAAGAGGTTCGCCGCCGCCCGGTCCCGGCGCCCCCTCTCCGCTTTGCGCGCGGGAGTCGTCCTCG
>JAUYIV010000082.1 GCA_030688105.1 Actinomycetota bacterium
AGGCCGCGTCCGCGTGGCCATGCAGCCAGGCGTTTCCATGGGAAACGAGCGCCACCATTTGCGCCAGCTCGCCGTTCATGAATCCAGGGTATTGAGTTCATGATTCCGCGGCTGGCGCCTCATCGCAGTGACCGTTCACGAGCCAGACCCGAGGAGGCGCATTCTCGCCCGTAGACTCACCGGGATGCTCCGCTACGACGTGAACCCGCCGCGCGGCACGATCACGATCGACGATCCCGAGCGGCGCAATCCGCTCTCCAATGCCGTCATGTCGGAGATCGCCGATCTGATCGACGCGGCCGCCAAGGACCCCTCGGTGCGTGTCATCGTCATCACCGGGGCGGGGAGCCAGGCGTTCTCGGCGGGTGGCGACCTCAGCGCAGGGTTCGTGGAGAATCCGATCGCAGACCACGACGTGCGGGGCTCGCTGGGCCGTCTACTGCGCTCGCTGCGTACCTGCGGCAAGCCGACGGTCGCCCGGGTCAACGGCCATGCCCTGGCCGGCGGCTTCGGCCTCGCCGCCGCCTGCGACATCGTCGTCGCCGTCAAGGACGCGACGTTCGGAACGCCGGAGATCAAGGTCGGGCTTTGGCCGATGATGATCACTGCGGTCCTGCAGCGGGTCATGCCGCACAAGGCAGCCCTCGAGCTGATGATGACCGGCCGCCGGATCACGGCGGAGGAGGCCCAACGCCTCGGAGTCGTGTCGCGGGTGGTGCGCCGGTCCGAGTTGGACGAGGCGGTCGATCTGGTCGTCGCCGGTTTGGCGGCAGCGAGCCCGGCCGTCTTGCGGCTCGGCCGCGATGCCTTCTATGCGGTCGAGGACAGCGACTTCGACTCTGCGGTGGCTCAACTCCACGTTGGGCTGACCTCGGTGGCCGCCACCGAGGACGCTGCCGAAGGCGTCACCGCTTTTCTCGAGAAGCGGCGCCCCGAATGGCGCGGAAGGTGACCCTGCGCTTTCGACCTTCGGCCAAGGCGGTGGTCGTCCGAGACGGCCGGCTCCTGGTGACCCGCAACCAGACGGAAGGCCAAGGCGACTGGCACATCCTCCCGGGAGGCGGCCAGCGCGCCGGTGAGACGCTCGCCGATGCATTGCGGCGGGAGGTGCTCGAGGAAACCGGGGTCCTGGTCGAGCCGGTGCGCTTGATGTGGGTGCGCGAGCTGATCATTGCCAACCACTTCGAGGACGCCGAGGCGCGGAAGCTCGATCCCGAGGAGCACGCCACCGAGTACATGTTCGAGGCGCGGTTCCTCGACGAGGCGGGATCGGCGACAGAGGTCGATGCCCACCAGGTCGCGGTGGAGTGGGTGACCCCGCTCGAGTTGACGGAACTCCAGTTCTTCCCCCGCGCCCTGGCCGGGCCCCTCGGCTCGTATCTCAGGGGTGGCGATCCCGGGCCCGTGTACCTGGGGGATGTGGAGTGAGCCGCGTCTCCTGCCGCCCCGTCGCCCGTCGCGGCGGCGCGGTCTGGCGAATCGCGAAGCGCGAATCGCGAAGCGCAGCGCTCCGCAGGAGCGCCCCATGACCACAGATGCGTGGATCACGCTCGGGGTGGTCTTGCTGACGATTGTGCTCCTGGCGCGTGACTTCACTGCTCCCGCCGCCGTGGTCTTCGGGGCCGTGGTGGCGCTCCTGGTAGCCGGGGTGATCGAGCCGGCCGAGGCCTTCAGCGGCTTCAGCAACGCGGCGCCGATCACCGTCGCCGCGCTCTACGTAGTGGCGGCCGGCATCGAACGCACCGGGGTCCTCAACCGGATCGTCGACTTCGTTCTCGGCTCGGGCGGCGGTGAGCGGAGGACCCTGACCAGGCTCCTGGTACCCACTGCCACCGCCTCGGCCTTCCTGAACAACACGCCGATCGTGGCGATGATGGTCCCACCGGTGAGCCGCTGGTCCCAGCGGATGGGGCGGTCGGTGTCCCGGTATCTGATGCCGCTCTCGTATGCGGCGATGGTGGGCGGGATGGTGACCCTGATCGGAACGTCGACGAACGTCGTCGTCTCGGGGCTTCTCGAGGCGTCGGGATTCGAACCGATGGGCTTCTTCGAGATCGCCAAGCTCGGCCTGCCGGTCGCCGTCGGCGGGGTCGCCCTCATGGTGCTGGTGGCACCCGTCACCCTTCCGACGCGGCGTCCGGCCCGGCAAGACATCGAGGACGTTCGGGAGTTCGTCGTCGAGATGCGGGTCGATCGGGGTGGCGCACTCGACAGCCTCTCGGTGGCCGACGCCGACCTGCGCCACCTCGCCGGTGTGTTCCTCGTCCAACTGGAGCGTGCCGGCGAGACGATCGCCCCGGTCGCTCCCTCCACGGTGCTGCGGGGCGGTGACCGCCTCAGGTTCGTCGGCAATGCGCGGGAGGTGGCCGACGTCCACGACCGGGCGGGGCTCACTCCGGAAGCGCAGGAGCACGCCGTCGCCATCCCGAGCGGCCAGCATGCGTTCTTCGAGGCCGTCATTGGCGACGCGTCACCCCTGGTCGGCGCATCCCTCAAGGGGATCGGTTTTCGCGACCGGTATCAGGCGGCGGTCCTCGCCATCCACCGTGCCGGCCAGCGGGTCGAAGGGAAGCTGGGAGAGGTCCGCCTACGCACCGGCGACACCCTCCTCGTACTGGCCGCGCCGGCCTTCCAGGACCGCTGGCACGGGACGACAGACTTTCTGCTGGTGTCGCGATTCGGGGGCCCCGAGCCGGCGCGTGCCCAGAAGATCGTCCCGGCAACCACCATCGCCGTGGCCGTGGTCGTCGCCGCGGGATCGGGCTTGCTTCCCATACTCGAGGCGTCCCTGCTCGGGGCGATCGCCATGGTCGTTTTCGGCGTCCTCAGCCCCAACGAGGCAAGGACCGCCGTGGACCTGGATGTGATCGTGGTCATCGCCGCCGCGTTCGGGCTCGGGGCCGCCATCACCGGTACCGGCCTGGCAGAGCGGCTGGCCAACGGCCTGGTCGGTGGTGCGGAGGGGCTGGGATCCGCGGCCGTCGTGCTCGCCGTATCCCTGGCAACCCTGGCCCTCACCGAGGCGATCACCAACAACGCCGCCGCCGTTCTGATGTTCCCGGTTGCGATCGCCGCGGCGGCGGATGTGGGGGCCGACCCTCGCGCCTTTGCGCTGGTCGTCGCCCTCATGGCCTCGGCTTCGTTCCTGACCCCGATCGGCTACCAGACCAACACGATGGTGTGGGGGCCCGGGGGATACCGATTCGGCGACTACGCCCGGCTGGGCGCTCCGTTGACGATCCTGACTCTCGTGGTGGTGGCGGTGCTCGCCCCGATCTACTGGGTCATTTGACGGCCTTCAGCCTTCGGCCTTCAGCCCTCGGCCTTCAGCCCTCGGCCGGACCCGAATGGCCGCCTTCGGACGACGATTCTCCGGCTGATGGCCGATGGCCGATGGCCTTTTCAGCCGAACAGCTCGTCGATCAAGTCCTCCACCTGATCCTGCGTGACCGCTCCGAACACGATTCGGACGATCTGGCCCTGGGCGTCGATGAAGAAGGTCGCCGGAAGGCCCGGCGAGGGGTAGCGGCTGCCGACCGTGTTGTCCTCGTCGATCGCGAGCGGGTAGCCGACCCCGATCTCGTCGGCGAACCGGCGTGCCGCGGTCGGTTCGTCGTCGACGGCGACGCCGATCAGGTAGACGCCCGGGTTGGCCCGGGCGACGGCGTCGAGGGCCGGCATCTCCTCCCGGCAGGGGCCGCACCATGACGCCCACAGGTTGAGGATCACCGGTCTGCCGTCGGAGGCCAGATGATCGCTCAACCGGAATCTCGTCCCGTCGAGGAGATCGATGGCGAACTCGGGGGCCGCGTTGCCGGTGGGCGTTCCTCCGATTGTCGGAATGGTCGGTCCGGACTCGGCGTCATCGCCGAAGATCACGATGCCGGCGACGACGAAGGTCACGACGATGAGGGTGAGCACGCCGAGCGGCCAGCCTCGGCTCCTCTTTCCCTCGAATGATGAGGTGGTGTCGCTCTCCTCCGAGGGGGCGGTCTCGTCGGCGTCGTCCATCAGGGCGGGAGGGTACTGCCGGTCGGCGCCAAGAGACCCATGTCGTTCGACCGGTAGCATCCCGCCGGTGACCTCATTCTTCGAGCGGAATCGGGGCGATCTGGCGGCTCGCGGCATCGACCCGTCCCGTCTGCCTCCTGGCCAGTACTACACGGATCGTTTCCCGGTGCTCCATGCCGGCATCGTGCCGAAGATCGACACCGCGACATGGGACTTCACCGTGGGTGGGTTGATCGGCGCGTCGCTCAGGCTCGACTTCGACGAGTTCCGGTCCCAACCCACGACGAAGATCACGGCAGACATCCACTGTGTGACCAAGTGGTCGAAGTTCGACACCGAATGGGAGGGTGTGCCGACCACCGCGATCCTGGAACGGGTCGAACCCGATCCGACGGCGACGCACGTGTTGGTCCGCGCCGAGCACGGTTTCACGGCCAATCTGCCTCTCGACGACTTCGCCCGTGCGGGCAACCTGTTCGCGTGGCGCTATGGCGGTGAGGAGCTCGAACCCGACCACGGCGGGCCGCTCCGCCTCGTGGTTCCGCATCTGTACTTCTGGAAGTCGGTCAAGTGGGTGCGGGGATTCGACCTGCTCGACCACGACGAGCCCGGCTTCTGGGAGCGCAACGGCTACCACATGTATGGGGACCCGTTCCGGGAACAGCGCTACTGGGGTGATTGATGTCGCCTGCGGCGAATCGATCACCTGCCCTCAGCCCTCAGTCCCCGCCCTCGGCCGGAGTCGGCGAACCGTCGCCGACCCACGCTCTCGAATTGATCGGCCGATGGCCTTCTCTACCCTCCAACCACCGTCCGTCGGACCTCCAAATCCGCCAAGCGCTCGTGGTCCGGGTCGACTCCGATGCCGGGCCGATCGTCCGGTCGAATCTGGCCGCGGATCGGCTCCGGGTAGTCGGCGATGTCGGACTCCAGGTAGCCCGACGGTGGAGCGATCTCGGCATCGATCACGCCACCGAGCATCGCAAATCCAAGCAGCAATCTTCGCCCGATGGAGGTGTCGAACGTGCCCCCGACCTTCACGCCGATGCCCTCGGCCGAGGCCAGTTCGAGGATCGCCAACCCCGCCTCGAGCCCCAGTCGGTTGACTTTCACCGACAACACGTCGGCGGCCTTCGCCGAGATGATCTGGCGGGCGTCCCCCCTCGAACGGATCGCCTCGTCGAGGCAGACCGAGAGGACCTTGCGGCGCCGCAGGGCGGCGTGCGATGCCAGGTCGTGCGTGGGGAAGGGCTGCTCGATGAGCCCGACTCGAGCCTCCGCCAGCGCCTCGAACACCGGGTCCTCAGGGTCTCGATAGGTGGCGTTGGCGTCGACCGAGATGTCGATCGTCGGGAAGGCATTCCGGACTGCGGCGATGTGCACAGAGTCCCATCCAGGGCGGATCTTGACCTTGATCGCCGACGTCCCGGTCGCTCTGAGCCGCCGTACCCGATCGACGAGATCGGCGGGATCCTCCATGAGGCCGATGGTGTAGCGGGCGCCGATCGGGTGTGCCTCGGCGCCGAGGTGCCGGTGGAGCGGCACGCCGGCAAGCCGGGCCTCGAGATCTGACGCCGCCGCCTGCAACGCCGCAGAGGCGATGGGGGTGAGGGGTGCCTCCCCGTGGAGGACACCGGGTCTCTCCAGCGCGTCCCAGGCTGCGTCGGCGGTGCCCCACCTCCGCGACGGGAACGCCGGGGCTTCCCCCCAGCCGATCAGGCCTTCTGCCTCGGCGCCGACGAGTATCGAGCGGCGCGACAGGATGACGCCGTCGGGCGTCACCAGCGGCTCGGAGAACCGCACTTCGATCTCATGGAGGTGGAGGCGTTCGATCACCGAAATCGAGACTACGTCCCCGAGTGCTCTTCGGCCATGTTCCTGAGCACCATGTGGAGGATGCCTCCGTGGCGCAGGTACTCGATCTCGATGGGTGTGTCGGCGCGGGCGGTTGCAGTGAATTCGACCGACGACCCATCGGGGCGGGTCGCCCGCACCGGCACCTCGCCGCGGGGCAGCAGATCGTCGGTGATCCCGATGGCGAACACCTCGGTGCCATCGAGGCCGTGAGACGCCGCGCTCGTCCCCGGCGGGAAGGTCAGAGGGAGCACACCCATCATCACCAGGTTGGACCGATGGATGCGCTCGAAGGACACCGCCAGGACCGCCTCGACCCCCAGCAGGAAGGTGCCTTTCGAAGCCCAGTCTCGAGATGATCCCATCCCGTAGTCCTCGCCCCCGATCACGATCAGCGGTGTCCCCGCGGCCCGGTAGGAGAGACTCGCCTCGTACACGGTCTTCACTTCCCCGTCGGTGAAGTCGGTGGTGAACCCGCCCTCGGTGCCCGGAGCGAGACGGTTCCGGATGCGGATATTGGCGAAGGTCCCGCGGGTCATGACCCGGTCGTTGCCGCGGCGTGAGCCGTAGGAGTTGAAGTCGGCCGGGTCGACTCCCCGAGAGATCAGATACTGGGCGGCCGGCGAGCTGCGGTCGATGGCTCCCGCCGGGCTGATGTGGTCGGTGGTGACCGAATCCCCGAGCATCAACAGCGCCCTGGCGCCATGGATCGGCTGCAGCGGCGAGGCCTCGGCCGCCAGGTCGACGAAGAACGGGGGCTCTTGGATGTACGTGCTCTCGTCGCTCCACTCGTAGAGGTTGCCCTTCGGGACCTCGATCGCCCTCCACTCGTCGGCGCCGGTGAACACCTCGGCGTACTCGCGGTGGAACTGGTCTTGGGACACCCTGGCGGCAACCACCGCCGCGATCTCGGCCTGGCTGGGCCAGAGGTCGCTCAGGAACACCGGCGCGCCGTCTGGGTCGTGGCCGATCGGGTCCTGGGTGAGGTCGATGTCGACGGTGCCGGCGATGGCGTACGCCACCACGAGCGGGGGGGAAGCGAGGAAGTTGGCGCGGGCGTCGGGCGAGATCCGGCCCTCGAAGTTGCGGTTCCCAGAGAGCACCGATGCGACCACGAGATCCTTCTCGTGGATCGCACCGCTGATCGGATCCGGGAGCGGCCCGGAGTTGCCGATGCATGTCGTGCAGCCGTAGCCGACGAGGAAGAATCCGAGCGCCTCGAGATCGTCCATGAGGCCGGCCTCGGTCAGGTATTCGGTGACCACCTTGGAACCGGGCGCGAAGGAGGTCTTCACCCACGGCTTCCGGCCGAGCCCGCGCTCCCTGGCCTTTCGGGCCAAAAGCCCGGCTCCCACCATCACATCGGGATTGGACGTGTTGGTGCACGACGTGATCGCCGCGATCACGACGGCGCCGTGGTCGAGCTCGAAGCGCTCCCCCTCATGGACGACGACCACGCCGTTGGGCTCGTCGTTGGGCGGCGCCGAGACCGGGCCACCCTCATCCTCCCAGCCGAGGAGGGTGCCCGGGCCCACGGGAGCCGCCTTGCCGAAGACGTTGACGAGGTCCTGGTGCCACTGGCTCTTCATCGCACTCAGCTCGACCCGGTCCTGGGGACGCCTGGGCCCCGCCAGCGACGGGGTGACAGTCCCCATGTCGAGCGTCAGTTCGGCGGAGTAGACCACCTCGAGGTCGTCGTCGCGCCACAGTCCCTGGAGCCGGTGGTACTGCTCCACCGCCTCGATGAGCCCCTCATCCCGTCCGGTGAGCCGCAGGTAGGTGGTCGTCTGGTGATCGACGGGGAAGAAGCCGACGGTCGCCCCGTACTCGGGCGCCATGTTGGCGATCGTCGCCCGGTTGGCGACGGGCATGTCGTCGAGGCCTGGACCGTGGAACTCGACGAACTTTCCGACGACGCCGTACTCGCGGAGCATCTGGGTGACCCGGAGCACCAGATCCGTCGCCGTGGACCCCTCGGGGAGCCGCCCGGTGAGCTCGAAGCCGACCACCTCGGGGAGCAGCATGTAGATCGGCTGCCCGACCATCGCCGCCTCGGCCTCGATGCCGCCAACCCCCCAGCCGAGGACCCCCAGCCCGTTGATCATCGTCGTGTGCGAGTCGGTACCCACCAGCGTGTCGGGATAGACCGCGGTCCCGTCGTCCCAGAGGACCTTCGCCAGGTATTCGAGGTTGACCTGATGGACGATCCCGGTGGCGGGGGGCACCACCCGAAAGTTGTCGAACGCCGTCTGGCCCCACTTCAGGAACTCGTACCGCTCCCGGTTTCGCTCGAACTCCTTCTCGCTGTTGATGCGGAGGGCGAGCGCAGAGTTGAAGGCATCGACCTGGACCGAGTGGTCGATGACGAGGTCTGCCGGCACCAATGGGTTCACCCGGCGTGCCGCAGACTCGTCACCGGTCATCCGCACGATCGCAGACCGCATCGCTGCCAGGTCGACGATCGCCGGCACGCCGGTGAAGTCCTGGAGTACGACACGTGCCGGGCGGAACGCGATCTCGGTGGTCTCGACCTTTGCGGCGTCGTACTGGGCGACGGACTGGACGTCGTCGTCGCGCACCACCACCCCGTCGTGGTTGCGCAGTACGGCTTCCAGGAGCACCTTGATCGAGTAGGGCATCCGCCCGAGGTCGGCGATCGAAGAGAGGGCATCGAGCCTGAAGACCTCGCGTTCGCCCAGGGCGGTATCGATGGTGTGGCGAGCACCGAAGGGATCCATGGGGACAAGTCTAAGAGCGGGCGGCGAGAGCTAGCCCCGGACTCGTCGAAGCGGCAAGAACCAAGAATCAATAGTCAAGACCGGGGGAGTCTTGGCTCTTGGCTCCGGGGATCCCATCTCGGCTTGCAGGGCGGGTTCCACCGGTGGTTGCAACGGAAGGCCCTCGATCTACCGAGGGCGCAGGAAGCCGGCGTGTACGATCCGGCGATGCCCATCGTCATCGCACTCATCGTTCTGGGCGTGCTCGTGCTCGCCGTCATCGTCATCTACAACCGCCTGGTCCGATTGCGGAATCGCACCGACAACGCCTGGTCGCAGGTCGACGTCCAACTGAAGCGCCGATACGACCTCATCCCGAACATCGTCGAGAGCGTCAAGGGGTATGCCGCCCACGAGCGGCAGACGTTCGAAGACGTGGTCCGGGCGCGCGGTACCGCCCAAGAGGCCGCTACGGTCGAACAGCAGGCCGAGGCGGAGAACATGCTGACCGGGGCGCTGCGCAGGCTGTTCGCACTCGCCGAGGCCTACCCGGAGCTGCAGGCCAGCGAAAACTTCCGGCGCCTGCAGGAAGAGCTTGCCGAGACCGAGAACCGGATCTCGGTGTCCCGGCAGATCTACAACGACTCCACCCTGACCTACAACAACACGGTCCAGACGGTGCCTTCGAACTGGATCGCCGGGATGTTCGGATTCCGAATTCGGGCTTACTTCGAGATCGAGGACGACGCCCGCAGTGCGCCCGAGGTGAGGTTCTGACCCTGCATCCGGTCGCCGTTCGCCAGGAGGGAACGGCAGAAGCATGTGGCAGATGAAGCCTCGATCGGGCCTGCCTTCTGCAACATGCCGGCTGCCGGCCCCCAAATGAGAGCGACCCCGAGGATGCCGCTCCCCGGCCGCAGAATCGCGGCGACGGCCTTGCTGGCGATCGCCTTCCTTGCCATCGGTGTTCCCACGGCGTTGGCGAAGTCCTACCGGATCACCGACGCCAGGGTCGTCATCGCGGTGAATCCCGATGGGTCCCTCACCGTTCGCGAGAACCTCACGTTCTCTTTCGACGGCTCGTTCAGCGGGGCCTATCGCGACATCCCGCTCCGGTCGAGCGAGCGGATCACCAACGTCGTCGTCTCGGAGAACGGCATCGACTACGCCTCGGGCGCGCCGACGGAGCTCGGATCCTCGGGTGACCCCGGAAGGTACGGGGTCGAGGAGCTGGGTTCCATCACGCGGATCGTCTGGCATTACCGGGCCGAGGACGAGCGCCGCACCTTTGCCATTACCTACCGGGTGGAGGGCGTGGCGACGGCCTACGACGACGTGGTCGACGTCTACTGGCAGGTCTGGGGCGATCAATGGGAGTTCGGTCTCGATCATCTGTCGGCGGAGATGATCCTTCCCCCTGGGGCGGAGCCCGGCGACGTATTGGTGTGGGGTCACCCGGCGTCGGTCGACGGCTCCAGCTCGCTGGGGCCGGGGGGTCTCTCGCCGACCCTCGAGGCGAGTTCGGTCCCCCCCTTCCAGTTCGTGGAGTTCCGCGTCGTGTTCCCCACCGACCTGCTCAGTTCGACCGGTGGGGCAGCGGTCTACGGGGGCGATGGCCTGGCGGGCATCCTCGAGGAGGAGGCGAGCGCGTTCGCCGGCGCCTCGCGCGACGCCCAGATCGCCGCGGAGCAAGCCCGGCGGGTTCGGTTCAGCCTGGTGATGCTGTTGTTCTTCCTGATCCCGTTGCCCATCGGGATGGTTTGGGCGTTCCGCCGGTATGGGTCGGAGCCACGGGTCGACTACGACCGGGAGTATGAGCAGGCGCCGCCTTCCGACCACTCACCCGCGGTGGTCGGCGCCCTGGTCTCTCAGGGGTCGGCGGACGAGGAGGAGTTCACCGCGACCCTGTTCGATCTGATCCGAACCGGGGTTCTGACCGCCGAGCCGGTGTCCGTCGAAAAGACGACCTGGGCTGGACTGCGGAGCGAGCAGATCTCCGACCTCGAGATCGGGCTGGGTGACACCGGGAGGCGGCTCAGGGCGTACGAGCGGTCGGTGGTGACTGTGGTCGAGCGGGTGCTGGAGGGGGGCCCCCAGCCGCTCAGCTCCTTCCGCAAGGGTATCCGGGACGACGCCGCCGCCAACGCGGAGACCTACCGGTCGTTCCGTCAGATGGTCGCCCTGGCTCTGGGTTCGGCGGGTTTGATCGACGACAAGGCCCGGTGGACGGGGCCGCTGATCCTCGGAGCCGTGTTCGCCGGCATCGGGGCGTTGGGCTATCTCGTGGTCGCCCCGCTGCTCGTATCGTCCTTCGACCTCATCGACGAGGTGATCCTCAGGCCCGGGATCGTGGTGGTGACGGTCTTTTCCGTCGGGATCGCCGGCCTCCTCGGCATTCTGTACCGGCTCTGGGTGCGCCGGACGCGGGAGGGAGCCCTCCTCAACGCCCGGTGGCTGGCGTTTCGACGGTACCTGCAGGACTTCAGCCGCCTGGAGGAGGCGCCTCCGATGTCCCTCACCCTGTGGGAGGAATACCTGGTGTACGCCATCGCGCTCGGAGTGGCGGAGGACGTGCTGGAGGCTGCCCGGCTCCGTGCACCCGAGGAGCTCGACCAGAGCAGTCTGTACTGGTACGGCAGCCATGGCTATGGCGGCCATTCGTCCAATGCCATCAGCGGGATCGCCTCGGCATTGTCCGGCGCGTTCAGTCCGCCGTCATCGTCGGGCGGCGGCGGTGGCGGTTTCGGCGGAGGCGGCGGTGGTGGCGGTGGCGGTGGTGGCGGGGGAGCGTGGTAGGGCATTGCCCGTCGCCCGTTCGATCCTGCTTCGATCAGGCGGGTAACGGGTAACGGGGAACGGGCAACGATTCCCCCTCGGTACCATCGACCGGGTGGCCGAATCCTCCAAGCTGTCCGACGCCATCTCCGCCATCGTCGATCCCGACCTTCGGCGGCCCATCGGCGAGCTCGGTCTTCTGCGCGAAGTGGAGGTCGACGCGTCGGGCGTCGCCGCCGTCGGCATCGCGGTTCCCGCCGCCAACTGGAATGCCGAGCCCCTGGGTCGGTCGATCGCCGCGGCCGCCAAGGCGCAGGACGGTGTCGAAGAGGTTCGGGTGGATGTCGCCTTCCTCGGCGCCGAGGAGCAGGAGTCGCTGGCTCAGACCTTGAAGGGTGAAACCACCGTGGGCGGACCGAGCTCGCGGACGAGGGTCATCGCCGTCGCATCGGGCAAGGGTGGCGTCGGGAAGTCGTCGGTCACCACCAATGTCGCCGTTGCCCTGGCCCTTTCGGGACTGGACGTGGCGGTGATCGACGCCGACGTGTGGGGTTACTCGATCCCGAGGATGCTCGGCATCGAACGGCCGCCGCAGGCGGTGGCCGGTCTCATCATTCCCCCGGCGGCTCACGGGGTGAGGGCGATCTCGATGGACTTCTTCGTGCCCGCCGATGAGGCCGTGGTATGGCGTGGCCCGATGCTCCACAAGGCGCTGGAGCAGTTTCTCGGCGACGTGTTCTGGGACGAGCCCGACTTCCTGCTGATCGACATGCCGCCCGGGACCGGAGACGTCGCCATCTCCCTGTCCCAGTTCCTCCCGCGGTCCCAGACCGTGGTCGTCACCACACCGCAGCCCACCGCCCAGCGGGTCGCCAAACGGGCGGCGGCAATGGCCGAGAAGGTGAATCAGGAGGTCCTCGGGGTGATCGAGAACATGTCTTGGTTCACCGGCGACGACGGAGTGCGGTACGAGCTGTTCGGCGCCGGCGGGGGCGAGGAGCTCGCCGGGGAACTCGGAGTCCCCTTGCTCGGCAAGATCCCCTTGGTGCCCGCCATGCGGGAGGGTGCCGACCGTGGCGAGCCGGTCGCGGTCGCCGCTCCCGACTCGGAAGCCGCGGAGGCGTTCGCCGCCATTGCCGCCCGTATCGTCGAGCTGCGTCCCCGGGTGCGGACGCACCCGGAACTGATCATTCGCTGAACGCTTTCAGCTCGTCTCGGCCGGGTACGATTCACCCATGGCCGGCAGCGTTTCGACAACCAAGAAGACCCGGGTCAAGATCGGCATCACCTACGCACCCCGCGAGCTCGACATCGACGTGACCGACGGCGACGCGTTCATGGCCGAATTCGAAGAGGTCGTGAACGGAGCAGCCAAGGTGTGGTGGATCAACGACCAGGAAGGACACCGCCACGGGATCGTCGTCGACAAGATCGCCTACGTGGACGTCGAGCCCGAGCGCGAGCGGCTGGTGGGGTTCGGGTCGTAGGTGGCGCGGCCGTCATGAGGGCCGCGTCGACACCCTTCCGTGAGGTCCCGCCTCATCCAGCTTCGAACCGGCCACCCTCTCGCCCGTTCCGGCCGAGGGCCGATGGCTGAGGGCCGACGGCTTAGGACGCCCTCCGACGGCGTTCGGCGAGCCACCGCTTGCGCAGGCGACGGCGCTCGTCTTCGGCATAGCCACCCCAGACCCCGGCTTCCTGATTGGTCTCCAGCGCGTAGTTCAGGCACTCCTCCTGAACGGGACACTGGGCACAGATCGCCTTGGCGGCCTCGATCTGCTCGATGGCCGATCCGGTGGTGCCGATCGGGAAGAAGAGGCTCGGGTCGGAATCCCGACACGCGGCGAGCTCTCTCCAATCGGTGATCGTCAGCATGAGATTCTCTCGTTCCTCCTCCGACAGCCCCGTGAATGTGAAAACCTTCACAAGGCTGCCGCAAACCTAGGCCAGTTACGCCAGCCGGTCAAGGGATTTCTTCGCCCCTCGTTTCCCATAGGGATGAGTCGATAAACCCCCTTTCTTCCAAGGGTTTCCGCCGGACCCACCGCGGGGCGCATTACCCTTCTTCGGCCATGTCCATCCGCGACGAGCTGCAGGCCGAATTGAAGGAGGCGATGAAGGCTCGCGACCGCAACCGGTTGGACGTCATCCGCCAGATCGAGAGCGAGGTCTCGCGGGCGCGCAGCGAGCCCGGGTTCAAGGGTGAGATCGACGACGCCCTCTATCGGTCCGTCATCGCCACCTACGTCAAGAAGATGGACAAGGCACGCGATGAGTTCCGCGCCGCCGGCGAACGGGGACGGGACGCCGTCGCGAAGCTCACATTCGAGATCGACTACCTCGGTCGCTGGCTCCCGTCGACGCTCGACGAGGATCAGACGCGGCAGGTCGTCGAGATCGCCATCAAGGAGCTGAGAGCGAGCAATCCGAAGCAGGCCGGCCAGGTGATCGGGCACATCATGAAGAACGGCCCGCTGGGAGTCGACGGGGCGTTGGTCAGCCGCCTCGTCAGGGAGGCCCTGGAGTAGGGGTGAAGCCTCCCCGGCTCGAGCCCATGCTGGCCACTCCCTGGCCGAGTCCGTTCTCCAACGACGAGTGGCTCTTCGAGCCCAAGTGGGATGGGATCCGGGGAGTCGTCACCTGGGACGGTGCGTCGGCCACGATCCACACCCGGCGCGGCAACGAGGTTTCGGCTCGTTATCCCGAACTGGCTCGCCTCGGGACGCTACCCCCCTGCGTGCTCGACGGAGAGATCGTCGCCCTGGATGAGCGCGGCATCCCTTCGTTCGGGCAGCTGCAGCAGCGGATGAACCGTCTGAGCGGGAGCGGCTCGGGGCCACCGGTGTCCTTCATCGCATTCGACCTCCTCCATTTGGCGGGCCACCCGATCGTCTCGGCGCCGCTGGAAGGGCGGATCGCCCGGCTGGCATCTCTCGAACTACCGGAGCCATACGGGCGAGTGGAGCCCACCGAGTCCGACGGCCTCGCTCTCTGGGAGGTGGTCCGGGAGCGAGACCTCGAGGGGATGGTGGCGAAACGGCTCGGGAGCGTCTATCGACCGGGGGTCAGATCGCCGGATTGGCGAAAGGTCCACAACACCCACACCGCCCGTGTGCTCGTCGGCGGGTTCACGGCCGGCGAAGGCGGCAGGGTCTCCACCTTTGGCTCCCTGTTGGTCGGGGTGCGGGACGGGGATGCCCTCCGGTGGGTAGGCGCCGTCGGCACCGGTTTCTCCGATCATGTGCTGGTCGCGATCCGTGCCGCCCTGGACGAGATGCGCGTCGACCGATCGCCGTTTCATCCCGATGCCGAATTGCCCTCCGATGTCACCTGGGTGGAGCCCCGGCTGATCGCTGCGGTCGGCTACCGGAACTGGACGGTGGCGCACCGGTTGCGGCATCCCGTGTTCAAGGGGTTCACGGACGACGATCCCGCGGCGATCACGTGGGAGGCGGAGGGACCGGGTTGATTCGCCCGTCGCCGGTCGCCCCTTTGAGTGCGTGAGCCTTGATGGGCCTGCGTCGGTCCTCGATGGCCGAGGCCGATGGCCTTACCGCCCCTCGCCGGTCGCCCACTTACCCCTTGACGGTTGACCGTCCCCGCGTACGATGCACGCCGGCTCGATCGCGAGAGGGGCAATGAGCGAGAGTCCGAGCTTTCCGGATCGGCTGACGTTGATCGCCTTCTCGACGGCGGTCGGGATCGGCGGGGTCAACTTCGTGGCCGTGCGGTACTCCAACCGCGAGTTGGATCCGCTGTTCGGAGCCGGGACCAGGTTTGGAGTCGCCGCGCTGCTCTTCCTGGTTTTCATGGCCCTGCGAGGCGTCCCGTTTCCCAAGGGACGCGGGCTGCTCGCCGCGGTCGTCTACGGGGTGCTGGCGTTCACCATCAGCTACGCATTGGCCTACTGGGCCCTCCAGGAGCTGTCCGCAGGGGTCGCCGCGGTGGTCTTCGGAGCAACGCCCCTGATAACGATTCTGCTCGCCGCGGCGCACCGACTCGAGCCTCTGACCCGGCAGGGCCTCCTCGGCGCGGTCATCGTCGTCGGAGGAATCGTCGTACTCGGCAACCCTGCTTCCGGTGCCGAGGTGCCGGTTGCGAGGCTGCTCGCCATCCTCGGAGCGGCACTCGCCGCCTCCGAGGCGTCGGTTCTCATCAAGATCGCTCGCCCGGTGCATCAGGTCGCAACCAACGCGACCGCGATGGCGGTGGGGGCTGCGTTGCTGCTCATCGTGTCGGCGGCGACCGGTGAGAACTGGGTGGTGCCGTCCGAAGAACAGACGTGGCTGGCGCTCTCGTATCTCGCGGTGCTCGGGTCGGTCGGTCTGTTCGGCCTCATCCTTTTCACGCTCGGCCGGTGGACCGCATCGGGGGTGGCGTACATGACGCCGCTCTTCCCCGTGGTCGCCATGGTCGCCGGCGCGCTCATCGCCGGAGAGGCGATCACGTCGAACGGGGTGATCGGCGGCGCGATCGTCCTGGCAGGCGTATACGTCGGGGTGCTCCACCAGGGAACGCGGCGGCACAAGATGGTGCTAGAGGAGCCGGTGCCGGAGACGGGATAGTCCGAAGCCGTTGCCCGTTGCCCGTTA
>JAUYIV010000285.1 GCA_030688105.1 Actinomycetota bacterium
GCCTTTGGGCAGGCGCACCGCCCGGCCGTCGAGGAGATTGATGCGGGCATATAGATCCACCCCCGAAAACTAACAAGTTCACAGTGGACAGTTCACAGTTCACAGTTCACAGTCCACTGGTCTGTTCACTGTCGACTGTGAACTGTCAACTCCTCGTCCGCCACCAGACCGCCACGACCTCGCGTTCGGGATCGCCCAACACCAGCCACCCGTCGTCGAGGCGGTGGACGTCGGGTTCGAGAAGAGCGGCGGCTTCGAGCGAGCGGGCGGGCGGAACCAACAACCTTCGTCGGTAGAACGCCAGCAGCTCCTGAAGGTCGGCGAAACGGAACGCCGGCCCTGACGACCAATACCGGCGCTCCGGCTCGATTCCGACGACCTCTTCGACGACTTGGGCGAAGTCGTCGACGGTGGGACGGGAGGGCCGATCCATGCCGTGGAGCGCGCGGAAGTATTTCGCCAGCCCTGACCAGGGATGCCGGGGGGTCATCTCGATCACCACGGAGCGGCGCGCCGCCCGGTGCATCGCCTCGATGAACGGGCCGATCGCGGCCACGTCGTACACCACATGTGCCGAGACACACACATCGTGGGTGTGGGCGTTCCCGGCGACATGAGGCCACGATCCGATGATCCTGGTGATCCCGACCCGCGCCCGACGCGCCTCGTCCTCGAGCACGCGGGCCATCTCTTCATCACGCTCGACTGCGGTCACCCGGTGGCCGCGAACCGCCAGCGGAATCGACAGGCGTCCGGTTCCTGCCCCGATGTCGAGCACGCTTCCGCCCTCGCCGACAAGGTCGGCGACGATGCCCACCGTCAGTGACTCCCGGCTCGACTCGGCGTCCAGTCGCTGCGTGAGTCGATACAGGTGTGCCGGCCAGGAGTAGGGCGACTCCTCCACGCCGGCGACGAGGCGCTCTGGGATGGCCCATGCCTCGAGCGCCTCCCGCCAGGCTTCCCTGGCCTCGGTCTGCATCCTTCGATGGTATGCGCGGGTGCGGAGACGATGCCGACCGAGGGCTCAGCCGCCGACGGAGCCCCTCATCGCGGAGTGGCTCAACCCAGCCCGGCGAACAGATCGGCATCAGAGGGGTCGCCGGGCACCTTGGAGAACACTCTGACGAACACCTCCTCGGCAAGGAAGCCTCGCAGGCGCTCCTCGGACATGGTTCGAATCCACGAGTCCTCGGCAAACTGGGTGTCGTGGGTCAGGAGAGCGGCATGCTTTCGGTCCATGAATCTCGACACGTCACGCCGCGTCGTGATGTGCTCGGGGAGCGTGCCCGAGCCTGGCTCCTCGGGCTCGCCGTCGACACCGCGGTCTGCGGACGCCTCGCGGCGTATTCGTCGCAGCCTTTCGCGCGACCAGGTCGCCCAGTAGAGCCGGGCAGGCTGCCAGGGCTCTTCATCGCCCTCGACGGGGAATCGGCCGACGTCCGGAGACCCGAAGAAGGCGGCCGTCCCGACCCGGTGGACCTGCACGTGATCCGGGTGGCCGTATCCCCCGAACGGGTCATACGCGGTGACCACCAGGGGCCTTCGGGCGCGGATGACCCGAACCAGGCGCCCCACCGCCTCCATGAAATCGGCGCCCCAAAACGAGTCCGCGTGGTGGTTCTCCGGAGTCCCCATCATCCCCGAGTCGCGGTACCCGAGGAACTCGACGTCATCGACGCCGAGGACGCGGCATGCCGCCCGCTCCTCCGCCTCGCGGATGTCCCCGAGGACCGGCCGAACCTCATCGGCGTCGGGCCGGTTGTGGATCTCGCCGGCCTCGCCCCGCGTCGCCGTGACCACCGTCACGGATACTCCGCGAGAGGCGTAGTCGGCGAGCGTCCCACCCATCGAGATCGACTCGTCGTCGGGGTGGGCGTGGAATGCAAGCCGTCCGAGCATGGGGGTGCAGGCTAACGGGGGTCGTTCGGCCTCTCTGCCCGTCGGACCTGCCGGTAGATTCACGACCCCCGGGAGGTGTGATGCTTCGACCGACCGCCATCGCCGCGGCCGCGCTGATGGCAGCCTGTGGTCAGGCTCGTGCGGAACCCCCCGCGGCGACCCCGACTTCGGTCACGACGATCATCGAGGTGACGACCCCGACCGCCATCGAGGTCTCGACGACGGCTCCTCCTCCGGTCGCAACGACGACCAGCTCTCCCCCGGCGGAAACGCCGCGCGGTCGGCTCGTCATCCATGCAGTGGGCGACGTGAACTTCGCCCCCAACAGCACCGTCGCCTTCACCAGGGACGGGTTCGACATCGCGTGGAACGGCCTGCGCGGCATCTTCCAGTTGGACCACCTCACGATCGTGAACTTCGAGTGCAGCCCAACCCAGATCGGCATCCCGATCGAGAAGGAGTGGACGTTCCGTTGCCCGCTCGACTCGCTGGCCCCGATGCGGGTCGCAGGGGTCGAGGTGACCAGCCTGGCCAACAACCACGCCGGGGACCTCGGCAAGTCGGCACTCGTCGATGGGCGAGAGAACCTCATCGCCGCCGGCTTCCATGCGGTCGGTGCCGGTCGGGACCTGGACGAAGCCAACCGGCCGGCGATCATCGAGATCGAAGGGTGGCGGATCGCCGTGGTCGGGCTCTCATCGATCTCCGGCGACACCGGCTGGTTCGCCACCGACCGCGCTCCGGGGGTGGCGCCGGCGAGCCTCGGCAACATCACGGCGTCGGTGTCGGCCGCGGCCGAGATTTCCGACATCGTGATCGTCATGGTCCATTGGGGCCTCGAACTCACCTCACAGCCGACCCGGGGCGACCGCCTGCGCGCCGACGCGATGATCGCCGCAGGCGCCGACGTGATCGTCGGGCATCATCCCCATCGCCTCCAGCCCCTCGAGATCGTCGACGGTGTCCCCGTCTTCTGGAGCATGGGGAACTTCGTGTGGCCGTATCTCAGCCACACCCAGTCGGTGACTGCGGTCGCAGAGATCGTGATCGAGCCCGATGGTTCGGTCATCGGGAGGCTGATCCCGGCGTATATCGAGTCCCACGGTCACCCCGAACTCAGGGGATCGCCCGACCCGAGCCTGGTGCCCGAACGCACCGCAGCGGACTGAGGATATGCGGCAAATAGGCCGCATATCAACCGCGATGAGGCGTCAGCCGAAGAGCCATCAACTCGGTGCTGCCAGGCCGGCACCGGGGCCCCTCGACCCTGCCGGGCGCGCTTCGAACCAACATAAGTTTCGGGGTGTGCCAGGCTTGCCGGAAGTCGGCATAGATCTCGGTGTAACCGCAATTTTGGTTTTCGCGATCTGGCGTTAGCGTCGCGGCTCTCTCGACACCGATCGAAGTCGACACCGGCCGAAGACGGGACGACATGGGACAGACGAATCCGAAGCAAGTGGGGTTGGTGGCTCTGGTCGCCGGCATGGCAATGGCCCTCGCGATCCCGGTCGCCCTCGCCAATCACGAGCCGCCGCACAACGGGCCGCAGCACAACTACGGCGACATGGTCAGCTACGACCTCGCCTTCCCCGTCAGCGGCGCCAACCGCTACGGCGACACATTCTTCGCGACACGCGGCACCGGGGTCCACCACGCCGCCGACATCATGGCCTCCAAGATGACGCCGGTCCTCGCCGCTCACGACGGGACCATCGTGCGCGTCAACGGCTCGAGCTACTCGAGCTACAAGGGGAGATGCTGCACCCTCGCCATTCGTCATACCGACGAGTGGGAGACGGTGTACATCCACCTCAACAACGACACCCCCGGCACGGACGACGGCCAGGGGTGGGGGATCGCTCCCGGTATCGCGCTGGGGACGAGGGTGAGGGCCGGACAGGTGATCGGCTATGTCGGGGACAGCGGCAATGCCGAGGGGACCTCACCTCACCTCCATCTCGAGCTCTACGACCCCGATGGGGTCGCGGTGAACCCGTACCAGGCCCTCAGGGCCGCCGAAGGCAAGGCGCCGGCCGTCTGTGCGCCGCCCGAGGCCGGCTCCCTCGACGCGCTCATGGCCCAGAAGGAGTTCCTCCGCCGTGGCAGTGAAGGTCAGGCGGTCCGCCAGTTGCAGCGCTTCCTCGCCGCCGCCGGATACAGCCCGGGACCGGCCGATGGAGTCCTGGGACCGCTCACCGAGAACAGCGTCAAGGCCTTCCAGAGGGGTCGTGGCCTGACGGCCGACGGTGTCGTCGGGCCTCAGACCCAGAGGGCCGTGGAGACCGTGGCGCAGATGCTGGGTTCGCTGCCGGCACTCGACCCCAACGGCCGGATCATCCGGCCGGGCTATCGCGGCCAGGACGTCGAGTACCTGCAGGAGTTGCTCACGATCGCGGGGTACTCGCCAGGTCCGGTGGACGGAGTGTTCGGGCCCAGGACCGAGAGCGCGCTGAGCCAGTTCCAGAGGGAGTACGGCGGGCTGACGGTCGACGGGAAGCTCGGGCCCAACACCCGGGAAGCCCTCGCCGACTACCTGGGCCTCGAAAACCCCTCCACCTGTGGCTGAACAGAAGTTGACAGTCGACGGTTCACAGTTGACAGTCGGACGTTGGTTTCCAGGCTCCGCCGAGAGGTCACGCTGACCGCTCCCTTGCGACTGGCCGGTCTCGTCGCGACGATGGCGGTGTCAACGATATGGTCAGCCTGCACGTCGCCATCCTCGTCGGAGCAGTACCTCGACGACGTCGCCCGGATCACCGAGCAGATGACCAACGACTCCTTCGCCGCGCTGCCCCCGGGTGCGGCGCCGACCCACCAGCAGGTGGCGGAGATCGTCGAGGCGCGCCGTGCCGCGCTCGTCGCCATCGAGGGACTGGAACCACCAGAGGAGCTCGAGCCCGAGCATCGAGTGCTCATCGCTGCGCTTCGGGCCTTCGTGAACGCCGGGACGTCTTTCGTGGAGGAAACCGCGGCGCTGGGCCCCGATGCGTTCCTCGACGCGCTGGAGGCGTCGACCGAGATCGACCTACTAGCCGACCGGGTGTCGGCGTCGTGCGACGCGATCAGGCTGCGGGCAGCGGACCTCGGGCATCCCGTGGGGCTGGCATGTTGAGGAAGCCGCCCGTCAACGGTCGACTGTCGACGGTCGACTGTCGACGGTCGACTGGAGCCCGGGTCGGCCCCAGCTCTAGCCCGATGGCGCAGGGCAGGGGGCGGGGAATCGGTCCCCGGTCTC
>JAUYIV010000109.1 GCA_030688105.1 Actinomycetota bacterium
GAGACCTGGCGCCGAACATCGTCGCCAACCAGCCTCGACACCTCATCGCGCGTCAACGGACCCCTCAGGAAGGACATCGCCCATCTCGTCGTGAACACCCGGGGATCCGAGCCCCGGGTCGTGTGCAGGAGGAAGTGCCGCTTGTCGAGGCCGGAGATGATTCGATCCAATGTGGTGATGTCGGCGCCGCCACTCGCCGTCTGCAGGGCTTCGAGGATGCGCGCCTTGTCACGCTCGGTCTGGAGGCGTCCGATGAGCCAGGTTCCGGCGTTGGACATGGCCTTGTAGTCGAGGTCGACCGGGTTCTGTGTCGACAGAAGCATGCCGATCCCGAAGGCTCTGGCCTGCTTCATGAGGGTGAGAATCGGCTTCTTCGCCGGCGGCATCGCCGTCGGGGGCACGAAGCCGAAGACCTCGTCCATGTACACGATGGCGCGGAGGTCACTGGAGCCGGGTTGGGATCTCATCCAGGTGACCAGACGTCCCAGGATCATGGCCACCACGAACTGCCTCTCGTCTTCGGACAAGTGGGCGAGGTAGATGATCGAGGCCTGGGGCGTGCCCTCTTCGGACCACAGCAGTCGCTGGGGGTCGAGGGGCGGACCGGCCCGCCACTCGGCGAAGGAAGGTGACGCGACGAGCGCGTTGAGCCGCATGGCCAGCGCCAGCCGATCCTTCTCGGGGAAGAAGGTGTCCATCTCGAAAACGCCCAGCTTTCGCATCGGGGGACGGTGCACCCGGGCGATCAGATGCTCGATGGTGAGGTCGTCGCCGTCGCGCCATGCCTGCTCGATGATGTTCGAGAGGAGGATGTGCTCCCGACCCGCCAGCGGGTCGGCATCGACGTCGACGAGGGCGAGCATCCCGGAGACCAGCCCTTCGATCTCGTCGCGCGCCGTCTCGGCGTCGGCGTCCCAGTCCACCTCTGGTGACGCCAGCGACCCGAGCACGTTCAACGGCACGCCGGCCGACGAACCGGGCGTGTAGATGGTGAAGCCCGCCTTCGATCTCAGATCGGCGATATCTGTCCCATGCAGATCCCATGAGGCCAGGCCACTCTTCCAAGTCTCGGCGGTCTTGGCGGCGAGCACATCGACCGAGACGCCCTGCCGCTCCGCCTCGGCGTGGTCGACCCACGGGGCGAAGTCATCGGCGGAGAGGTCGGGGAAAGTCAGCAGGAGGTTCGTCATGTCCCCCTTGGGGTCGAGGATGAGGGCGGGGACCCCGGCGCGCAGTGCCTCTTCGAGGTAGATGATCCCCAACCCGGTCTTGTCCGACCCGGTCATGCCGACGATCACGCCGTGGGTGGTCAGGTCGTTGGCCTCGTAGGACGTCGGTTCGCCGGTCCTGTCACCGGACGCCGGGTCGATGTCTCCTCCGAGGTAAAAGCGGCTCTTGGCCATGGGCCGAGTCTACGGAGGAGCGGATGTCGCCCGACTAGCCTCGGAGGAGATGCGACGCGCCCTCCCGATCGCCTGGCTCATCGTCGTCATCGGTGCGGGCGCGTGTGGCGGAGACGCCAGCGTCACGATGCTCGACATCGACACGAAGACCGGATATGCCGTGATCGTCGAGCGGCTCGCCGACCGAGTCGCCATCGGCTTCAACACGAACCGCGATGCGGCCGCCGGCGAAGAATACGAGGTGACGCAGGCCATCTGGCGCGTCGACGACGGTCCCTGGAGGGAGCCTCCGGCGACCTGCGTGGCCAAGGGCCAGCGCGTCGAGCTCGGCATCATGATGGTAGAGAACGAGGCCAGGCCCGGCCTGCTGATGGAGCGCGTCGTCTGGGTGGTCTGCCTCGGTCCGTAAGACCCCACGGCACTTGAAGGCCATCGGCCCTCGGCCCTCAGCCGTCGGCCGGACTCGCTCCTCGGCCATCTCGCGTTCAGCCTTCCGCCTTCCGTCGGGCAACGGGTAACGGGCAACCGGTGCCGGGCAACGGATAACGGATGATGGCTACTCCGGCGGCACCCGCCGTTTGATCTCGGCGACCGCGGCCTCCACGTGCTCGACGGTCGTGATCAGGTCGGTGTCGGCTCCGATGGTGTCGGCGAGCATCTCGACGACGCGGGCCCAGTGGTCGCCGACGACGACCACCGGCTTGGGCAGCGAACCGCTGAAGCGGGCGACGTAGGCGAGGTTCCAGGCGATCGCCAGCTCGGCCAGCGTGCCCAGGCTGCCCGGCAGGGCAATGCTTCCCGAGGAGACGTCGGTCAGTTCGTGGATGCGCTCCATCAGGTGGGCCGCCTGAGACTCCTCGCTGACGAATGGGTTGGCGCTCTCGCGGTGGGGGAATACTCCGGGCGCGGTGACGCCGAGCACCCTCCCGCCCATCTCGTGGGCCCCGAGGGACACCGCCTCCATGACCCCGCCATAGCCACCGGTGACGACTGCGTAACCCGACTCCGCGAGCAGCCGCCCACAGGCGACTCCCTGCTCGTACACCTCGTCACCCGGCTCGGCCACCGAAGCTCCGAACACGGCGATGACCGTACGCGTCATTGCGCGGAGAGTAGTGAGGCGATCGGTTGGACCCGGCGCAGTTGCCCGTTGCCCGTTGCCCGTTGCCCGTCACCCATTACCCGTTGCCCGGCGGAGGGCGGAAGGCGGATGGCGACGGGCCCCCATGTCCGGGGTTACCGTTCCCGTCACGCGTTCCCCGAGGAGCCCATGCCCTATCGCACGATCATCGAGCCCTTCCGGATTCACAGCGTGCAGGAGATCGCCTTCCCCAGCGAGCCCGAGCGGGTGGCTGCCCTCGAGCGGGTCGGCTACAACTTGTTCGGGCTCCATGCCGACGAGGTGATCATCGACCTGCTCACTGACTCGGGCACCGGATCGATGTCGGCCGACCAATGGGCGGCGATGATGGTCGGCGACGAGTCGTACGCGGGAAGCCGCTCGTTCTATCGCTTCGCAGATGCGGTCACCGGGCTGACCGGCCTGCCCGAGGTGATCCCGGTGCACCAGGGAAGAGCCGCGGAGTGGATCCTCTTCTCGGTGGTGGCCGGACCCGGCTCGGTCGTCCCGAACAACACCCACTTCGACACCACCCGCGCCAACGTGGAGTACCAGGGGGCGGAGGCACGGGACCTCGTGATCGCCGAGGGCCGCGACCCGGCCTTCGACCATCCGTTCAAGGGGAACATGGACCTCGATGCGCTCGAACGCACCATCGCCGAGGTGGGGGCACACAACATCCCGGTGGTGATGGTCACCGTGACCAACAACTCTGGCGGGGGCCAGCCCGTGTCGCTCGAGAATCTCAGAGGAATCAGGGACATCTGCGACCGCCACGCGATCCCCTTCTTCATGGATGCGGCCCGGTTCGCTGAGAACTCGTGGTTCATCAAGCTGCGGGAACCTGGCCAGTCCGAGCGCACCCCGCGCCAGATCGCCGAGGAGATGTTCTCGCTCGTCGACGGTGTCACTTTCAGCGCCAAGAAAGACGGCATCGCCAACATCGGCGGGTTCCTGGCGATGCGCGACCCGGAGGTCGCCGCCAAATGCCGCAACCTGCTGATCCTCACCGAGGGGTTTCCGACATATGGAGGCCTTGCCGGCCGCGACCTCGAAGCGATTGCCGTCGGGCTCGCCGAGGTTCTCGACGAGGGATACCTGCGCTATCGGATCAGGAGCACCGAGTACCTGGGGGAGAAATGTCGCGATGGAGGGGTGCCCATCGTCTGGCCCCCGGGAGGACATGCCATCTACATCGACGCCAAGGCACTGCTGCCGCATGTCCCCGCGTCGCAATACCCGGCCCAGTCGCTCGCCATCGAGCTGTACCGGGACGGCGGGGTGAGGGGCGTCGAGATCGGGTCGGTGATGTTCGGCGTGCCCCACGACGACGGCACCGAGACCCCTGCGGCAATGGAGCTGGTTCGCCTGGCGGTGCCGCGGCGCACCTACACCCAGAGCCACATCGACTACGTGGCGGAGGTGGTGCTATCGGTGGCCGAGCGCGCCCCCTCCCTGGGCGGGTACCGGATGACCGAGCAGGCCCCCTGGCTGCGGCATTTCACGGCGAGGTTTGCGCCGGTCTGAGGCTTCGCCTCAGACCGGAGTTCACAGTTCACAGTGTCCCCGGTATCAGCTCCCCGATCCCGGTGTCCCAGAACTCGTCGGTGGCTCGGAAGGCCGCGCGCACGATCGGGGCTGCCTGGGTGCCGGGGACGACGTGCTCGGCGTCGAGGGTGAATCGGACCATGCCGCCCATCGCCGCCGGCCCGCGCATCAGGCCGGCGTTCCCTCCCTCGCCCTCGATGACCTTCACCATCGCGCCGTCCCACTCGGCGCGGCGCTCCTCGGTCTCGTCGATGGGGGTCGGGATGACCATGAAACCTCCGACCTGACGCTTGGCATCCGCGCCTTCCACGGATATGGACTCGATCTCCGCGGCATCGAGGCCGTCGGTCTCACCGGCGGCGAGCAGACGGCTGATCCCGAGAAGGGGCATGTCGGCGGCTCGTGCCACCACCCCGAGGCCTGCGCCGAACCGGGGGTTCAACTCGGTGGGAAGCCATCCGTCGGGAGTCGCCACCCCATCCATGGTGAATGCACCCTTGAAGTCGACCATCTCCCGGAGGTGCCAGCCGACTCGTCGCGCGGCGGCACGCATCTCCTCCCGCACCACAGCGGGGGGATCCCACGACGTCGATACCGACGCGTACTTGAAGCGATCGGAGCCGGGTGCTCTGAACACGACCATCTCGATCGGCCGGAAGGCCGCCACCCGATCCGGGAACACCATCCCATGGATCGAGCAGGGAACGCCTTCGAGAAAGGGCATGACCCTCACGATTTCGCAGTGCTCGCGGAAGAACTCGATGGTGGCCTGCGCCGCGCGAGGGTTCTCGACATACCGGGTGTACTCCGCCCCGCCATGCCAGCCCTCGCGGTTGTCCCCCGCCCAGACGCCGCCCGAGGCGCCGGCGATGCGACTCGACGCCGCGATGAGCTCATCCGACCGCGCGGCGACGACCTCCGATGGCGCATGGTCGACTTCGGCCGCGCTCCAGATCTCGTGGACCGTCGTCTTGTCTTCGAGCGCGATCCAAGCCTCCGGTCTCCCTCCCCACGAGGGACGGCCTCCGATCTCGAAGTCGGTGTCGAGGAAGGAGGCGAGCACCCTTGCCTGGCGATCAGGGTCCCAGGCGTCGATGCGGTCCATCGCCCACGCCGGCAGGTCGCGGAGGGCGGCGTGATAGGCGCGGATCCCGTGCATCATCGACTTGCCCGTCGTGCCGAGGATCACAATCTCGCAGTCGTCGTCTGTGGGCAGCTCGCCGGTCCCCTTGCTCCCACAGAGGAGCAGCGGCCGAGGGGCACCCTTCTCGCGCATCGCCTTGACGCCGGAAGTGAATGCGGCGGCAACATCGGCACAGAGGATCCAACGATGCCGCCCCATGGCCCGATCGACGAGATCGCGGTAGTCCTGGGCGCTCATGGGCGCGAAGGTAGTCGGGAGTCGATGTCGGCAGTCGTCGATGGTCGATCAGTGAATGGCCGGTCAGCCGCAGCGTTCGATCTCGGTGGCGAACCACTTGTCGTCCGAGCGATGATGGACGATCACCCTGCCGACACGGTGTTCGTCTTCATCGATGTAGACGTACACGGCCCTCACGGGCGACTCCGACCCGAGCTGGGGAGTGCCCGGTGGCACCAGTGCCTCTGCGAGGCGGCTGCGGGCGTCGTCGGGAGTCGGGGCAGCATTGCCCGGTGCTGGATCGATGACCGTGTAGCGCACGGTGTCCGACGGGCAGTCGAGCACGCCTCCGCTGTTCGTCCGGACTTCAGAAATCGCCCCTCCGCACGCGCTCAAGGCGATCGACAACATCCCCAGGGTCGCCGATAAGTGCCGCTTGAGGCGGTTGAGTTCCACGCGTCGGCTTCCATTGCTCTGGTCGATGAGGATGCCGGCGGGACGCGGTACCCACCACTCACAGGAGGGGGCGCTCGTCTGTGGGGACTGCCGGGTTGGGACGTCCATGAGGATGTGCTCGACCGCGCTCGTCGATGAGGATGCCGGCGGGACGCGGTACCCACCACTCACAGGAGGGGGCGCTGTGTGCGGGTTGGGACCGCGCTCCCGCCGACAATCCTCTCGTGCGCAGGGTGTGGCACGCAGAGTTGATGGGCCAGGGGCGAACGACTCTGAAAGCCAGGCGTTCACCTGAGGCGGACGGCCGAGTTTCGCGCTTCGCCATCGCCCCCCTCCGGCGAATCGCGTGTCGTGATTCGCCGGTGGCGACCCTCGTATGATCCTCCCGCGCCGCTCTGGCGCGGGAGGGCGATCGTGTTCAAACGGCTGCGGTGGCACTACAAGCGCATCCGTGGACAGTTCGGCGGCAGGGTGGTCCGACCGCTTCTGTTGACGAGTTCGGTGGTCGTCGTACTGGCGACGCTCGGCGTCACCCTCGCCGAGAAGGAGACCACCCTCTCGGAGTTCGGCCGGTCGTTCTACTGGTCGGTGATGACGATCCTCGACGCGGGCGACATCTCGTACGTCAGCACCCCGGCCGGCTGGGCGATCCATTGGATGCTCGCGATCTTCGGTGTGGGGGTGCTCGTCACCGCGACCGGGGCCGTCGTGGGAGTGGTGATCGACTTTCTGATGAAGGAGGGCCAAGGCATGGGAGCCTCGGGATACGAGGGCCACATCGTGGTCTGCGGCTGGAATTCGACGGCCCGGGACCTGATCGAGGAGCTTCGGACGGATGAGTACGGCGTGAAGGTCGTGCTGCTCCACGACGCCGAGCGCAGCCCGGCGGGGGATGGGGTGTACTTCGTCAGGGGTGACGCGACCAATGACGAGGATCTCGAACGCGCCGGCGTCCCCCACGCCGCAGCGGCGATCGTCTGCCCGAGCGACACGACCGACGCCGCGGACATGCGGTCGATCCTGGTGGTGCTGGCCATCGAGGCGATGGCGCCGGGCGTGCGAACCGTCGTCGAGGTGAACAATCCGCGGCACGTCCCACACTTCGAACGCACCAGTGTCGACGAAGTGCTGGTGACTTCCCGGCTGGCGTCCCGGCTGCTGGCCCGCACCGCGATGTATCCCGGTCTCAGCGCTCTCGTCACCGACATCGTGTCCGGGGGCGAGGGGTCGGAGTTGTACCGGGTGATCCTTCCCGAGGAATACTGCGGCATGACCATCGATCAGCTGTCGGCGCGTATGCGCGAAGATCACAAGGCGACGCTGCTCGCCGTGGCCCGCGGCGAGACGACATACAGCAACCCGACGAAGGACTTCACGCTCGAGTTCGGCGACCAGGTGGTGGTCGTCGCCGAATCGCTCGGGACCCTATTGCCGTTGCGGTCGGCGAGGGTCACGGGTCCCACCGCGTGAACCTTCGTCGTTCCGATATCGTGTGCGCTCACGAAGAGGTGGAGTCTCATGGGTTCTGAATTGTTGAGGCAGACCGGCCTGTTCAGCTCGTGCACCGACAAGGAGCTGGCGAGCGTCCTCGTCACCGCCAAGGAACGGACATTCGAGGCGGGAGAGGTCATCATCCACGAGGGCGATCCCGGCCTCGGGTTCTACATGCTGCTGGAAGGCACCGCGGAGGTTCGGAAGGGTGGCGCCGCCGTTGCCGAGCTCGGGGCGGGCGACTACTTCGGCGAGATGGCCTTGCTGCTCGAGGACACCCCGCGAACGGCCGTCGTGGTGGCCACCTCGTAGGCGACGTGCCTGGTGATCAGACAGTGGGATCTCCGAGCCCTC
>JAUYIV010000111.1 GCA_030688105.1 Actinomycetota bacterium
CAGGGCCTCGATGACCGACTTTGCCTCGATGGGGGCGACACCCCCGTTGCGAAGCACCCCGACGCCCCGGCGCGGCGTCAGGTCGTCTCGTCTCAGACCGTCCTGAACGAGATCGGCGAGGGAGCGATCCCCGGGATATCGCGGACCGAGCGGGTCGAGATCGACCACCACCGCGTCCTCGGCGGCGAGCGCCAGGCCGAGCGGCGCGAGCGCGCCGAGAAGGCCGTCCTCCGGCGTCCATACCGCGAGTGCCGGAACCAATCGATCTCCCAGGTCGGGGCGGCAACGTACGCGCTACGTCGGGCGAACTCAAGGGGGTCGCGAATCGTGGTCCTCGGCCATCGGGCCTCAGCCCTCGGCCGGAGGGGGCCGACCAGTCATCCGCCACCGAGGGGTGTACGCGCACCAGGGGGTTGGAGGTTCCGGCTGATGGCCGAAGGCTGATGGCCAAAGGCCTGGTCGGGCAACCCCGCCTGAAATGATCCCGGCCGTACACTTCCACGCGATGCAGGCTGCGTTCTTCGACCTCGACAAGACCATCATCGCCCGGTCCTCGACCCTGGCCTTCACCGGGCACCTGTACCGGGCGGGGATGCTGGGACGGCGGGCGTTGGCGCGCGCCGCCATGGGCCAGCTGATGTACATGCTCTTCGGCGCCGACGAGGACCAGCTGGCCAAGGCCCGCGACGCCATGCTCCGCCTCACCAAGGGATGGGACCGTGCCCAGATCGAGCGGATCGTCGAGGAGGCGCTGGAGGAGGTCGTCGCTCCCCTCGTCTTCGCCGAGGCGCTCTTCCTCATCGACGAGCACATGCGCGAGGGCCGCAAGGTCTTCATCGTCTCGGCGAGCCCGTACGAGGTGGTCCACCCACTGGCGCGATACATCGGTGTCGAAGACGTGATCGCCACCCAGGCCAAGGTGGACGAGAACGGCCTCTACACGGGAGAGGTCGAGCTCTATGCCTTCGGACCGGAGAAGGCGAAGGCGGTGCAGGCAGTGGTAGACGAACAGGGCATCTCCCTCGCCGACTCCTACGCCTACACCGACAGCATCACCGACCTGCCACTGCTGGAACTCGTCGGCAACCCCCACGCCGTGAACCCCGAGAAGGAGCTGCGGACGATCGCCGAGCAGCGCGGCTGGCCGATCCTCGAGTTCCAGCGCCAGGTGAGCCTCGCCCGACGACTCACCCGGCCGATGCCGCTCATCTCCGGAGCGACGGTCGCCGCAGTGATCGGAGCCGCCATCGCCTGGGGGATGATGCGCAAGAGGCGCGGGTAGTCCACGAACGCGTCAGCGTGTAATTGCGATCAGTTCGTTCCCCGTTGCCCGTTACCAGTTGCCCGCGCGGACAGCCTTCACGGGTAACGGGTAACGGGTAACGGGAAACGGGTAACGGTCTCTGCCCGGGAACACCGAGCTCCCCCCTACCGTTTCACCCACATGTTCGGACGCAAATCCCAAGTGATCGACCAGGCCGACGCACTCGGCGGCCGGTCGGAGCCCATCCCCACCACCGAGGCGCATTTCGTCAACGGCAACGCCATCCATCCACCCTTCCCCGACGGGATCGAAACCGCGGTCTTCGCGATGGGCTGCTTCTGGGGTGCCGAGAAACTGTTCTGGGAGACCCCCGGCGTCTACAGCACCGCGGTGGGGTATGCCGGCGGCTTCACACCGAACCCTACGTATGAAGAGGTCTGCTCGTCGTTGACCGGGCACGCCGAGGCGGTCCTGGTGGCGTTCGATCCGGAGAAGATCTCCTACGAGCGCCTCCTCAGGCTGTTCTGGGAGAACCACGACCCCACCCAAGGCATGCGCCAGGGCGCCGACCGCGTCAGCCAGTACCGCTCGGCGATCTACACCCGATCCGACGAGCAGGTCGATGTCGCCAAGCGCAGCCGCGACATGTTCCAGACGGAGCTGAAGAAGTCGGGCTTCGGGGAGATCACCACCGAGATCGAGCCGCTGGGCGACTTCTTCTACGCCGAGGGCTACCACCAGCAGTACCTGGCGAAGAACCCCAACGGCTACTGCCCCGATCATTCATGTGGGGTGAGGTTCCCCGGCTAAGAGCCGGGCCACCAGCCCCCAGCCACCCAGCCTCCAGCCTCCAGCAAGCCAAGACCGCGGACCGAGACCCCTCTTGCCAATCGCCAATCGCCAATTGCGGCCGAGCGCAGCGAGGCCAATCGCCAATTGCCAATTGCGGCCGAGCGCCGCGAGGCCTACCCCGCCGCCGGCTTTGTCAACGAGCCGTCCCCGCCCCGGTGGGCCTCGGCGGCCTGCTCCAAGACCTCGACGGTGCGCCGGGCGATCCGGCGCCAGCCGAAGGTCCGTCGGGCCCAGCGGGCGCCGTCGATCTCCAGTCGCTCCCGTAGCCGCGGGTAGCGCAGGGGCATGCTGAGCATCACCCCGAACTCCTGCGGACGCTTGGGGTCGGCGAACAGGGCCTGTCCGCCGAAGTCGAACATCTCCTCGAGGCCGCCGTGGACGGTGGCGACACAGGCGGTGCCGCACGCCATCGCCTCGAGCGCAGTCATCCCGAATGGCTCGTAGCGGGAAGGGAGGGCGAACACCGGGGCGGCCCGGTAGTGATCGGCCATCTGGTCGTCCGGGATGTATCCCAGCCAGGTGATGTGATCGGCGACGCCCAGCTCGGCGGCGAGCCTCTGCCAGCGCTTCACCCGCCGCTTGTCCAGGGTGGAGTCGGCGCCGATGGCAAGAGCCAGCCGGGCGTCTCCCACCGCCTCGCGAAGGGTGGGAAGCGCCTTGATGAGCAGGTCGTATCCCTTGTTGGCCGCGGCCCGCCCCACCGTGTACACGTCGTGCTGCTGGAAGCCGAGGGTGCGGCGGAGGCTCTTCACCTGGGCCATCGGGACCGGGGTGTACCTCCGTTCGTCGATCCCCGGCGGGATCATCGCCAGGTGCCGCGAAGGCACTTCGTACTGCTTCTCGAGTATCGCCACCTGCTGTGGCGTGGTGGCGATCACCCGGTCACAACGCCGGTATACCAGGAACTCCTTGTGGATCCGCTCCTCGAACCGGTAGTCGGACTCGATCTGCTGGACATCACCCTTCATTCCCTTGCGCTTCCACCACCCCAGCGAGTGAGGCGTGTGGATGTGGGGGATGTCGAGCTCCTCGGCGATGCGCTGGCCGGCCCACCCGCCATCCCAGTAATGCGACGAGACGATGGTGTAGCGACGTCCCATCTCCTCGGCCCGCGCCAGGAACTCGGCCACAAAACCGTCGAGGTGATCGTGCATGTCCTCCTTGCGAATGAACTCGGGCCCTCCAAACGGGACACGCCACAATCGAAGCCGCGGACCAATGTCATCCAATTCAGGCTGGTCCTCGAACCGTCGGGTGACGATGTCGACGTCGTATCCCATCTGCGCCAGGCGCTCGGCGAGACGCAGCACAAACACCACCTGGCCCCCGGTGTCGGGGAGGCCGAGCTCGGGCTCGGCTCCGACGTACCCATGGATCGACAGCATGAGGATGCGGGACTCGAGGTTCATTGCGCAAAGGCTCCTGCAGCGGTCAGGCCTTCCAGGACCCCGAGGGCGCGCGGTAGCCGAGCCAGGTACACGGGCACGTCATGAACCCTGCGCAGCAATTCGAAACGGGCGTTGCCAACCGCCACACCGAAGCCGACCCGGAGCATGTCGGCATCGTTGGCCGAGTCGCCCGAGGTGACCACCCGGTCGAGGGCGACGCCGAGCCGGCGGGCGACGTACCGAGTGGCGGCCGCCTTGCCGGCGGCTCGGGGCAGCACGTCGAAGTTCGATGGCACCGACTCGATGATTCGGATGGCGAGGCGGGTGCCAAAGACGGCCCGTCGGGCGTCGGGCCACCGATCGGGAGGGACGGTGAAGCTCACCTTGTGCGTCCCCTGGTACTCGTCGATATGGGGCTCGAAGCCGAGGTCGGCGAGAGTGTCATGGATTGCCTGGCGGTCCCAGCGGCCGAACCGGGATCCCCAGCCGAGAGCGCGGGCGCCGGCGATCTCGACCTCGGTGCCCAGGGCCCCGATGAAGCCCTTGGGGTAGAACCCGTGAGTCGACTAGAACGATGCCCTGACGCTGGCCACCGGCCGGCTCGAATTGACCACCACCGACACATCGCGATGGTGGGCGAGGAACCCGGTCAGGCTTCTCAGGCCCGCGGGATCACCAAGCAAGGTGTCGTCGGCGTCCGATACGAGGAGCCAGGACGCCACGCGGTCGCCTCCTGGGGATGCGGAAACGGGCCGAGGTCGGTAGCGACCAAGCCCTCGGAGACCATACCCCGTGGGTGAGCCGGGGCAAACTGGGCCGTTCGCGATTCGCAATACGCCAGAGCGGCCGAACGCGCACGGGTCGCGATGCCGCGGTGAGCCGCCAGCCGTCAGCTCTTCGTTGCCTCCGCCCGCGCTCCTTCGATTTTCTCGGTGGTCAGCCTGGGGAAGGCATATACCAGGAGCACCGCGTTGATGATCGCCACGGCGAAGAACGGCCAGCGGAGGGCGTCCGAACGGCCGACCAGAGGGGTGAAGGCAGCCACGATCGCCCCGCCGAGAAGCGAACCGATCGGCATCATCCCCCAGCCGAAGAATCGGTAGACGCTGTTGACCCGGCCCAGCAGCTCGTCGGGGATGATCGTCTGGCGAAACGACACCGTGATCACGTTCCACAGCAGGGCCAGCAGGGTGGCGGCGGCGAACATGACCCAGACCACCCACCATCGGTTGGTGAGCCCGATCGCCAGGGAAGTGATCGACCCCCCGAGGATCGACAGGTAGAGGGACGGGCCGCTGCCGAGACGCTTGCTGATCCGGGCGGCGAAGACGCTGCCCAGGATCCCCCCCACCGCTCCTGCCATCAGGAGCAGCGAGAAGACGAACGCGGCGACGCTGCTCGCCCCGAAGAAGTCGGCGACGGGGTGGAGCACGCCGGTGAAAAGCCCCGTCTCCAGGTCGAGGTCCTCCTGGGCGAACAAGATGAAGGTCGAGAACATCATCATCCCAGCAGCGTTGAGGAGGCCGAGGATGACCGCCATCGGCCGCAGCAGGGGATGCCGCCACAGCCAGAGGAACCCTTCTTTGATCTCGTCCTTCCAGGCGACCTTCTTGGGCAGGACCGCCCCGTCGGCGCGGCGAGCCCGGAACTGCCCGGTGATCAGGAATACGAGACCTGCGGCCACGGCGAAGGTGCCGGCGTCCACGAAGAAGGGCAGGGCGAACCCGATCCCGAGCAGGATGCTCCCGATGGGCGGGCCGATGAAGGAGTTGGCGACCATCTCGGCACCCCACAGGTTGCCGTTGGCCTTCTCCAGGTTCTCCGGCTTCACGATCGCGGGCAGGAAGGTCTGCGCCGAGTTGTCCCGGAGCACCTCCGCCATGCCCATCAGCAGCGCCGCTGCCAGCAGCACGAAGTAGACGGCGAGGTCGGTCGGTACGTCCATGCCGCCGGCGACGTCGGCCGGGCTCGGGAGCGAGCTGCTCTCCCCCAGGATCACCACGGCGACCAGCATCGTCAGGGTCGCCCTGACCACGTCCATCGACACCATGATCTTGCGGCGGTCGACACGGTCGGTGATGACTCCGGCGGGGAGGGTGAACAGCAGCCACGGGATCCTCTGCGCCACTGCGATGAGGGCGATCAGCAGAGGGTCGCGGGTGACCGCCGACGCCAGCCACGGATAGGCGATGGCCGAGATTCCGTCGCCGAGGTTGCTGATGACGCTGGCGGTCCACAGCCGCCAGTAGTGGACGCTCAGCCGCGTCTTGGTGGGCACGGTGGTTGCGGTCACTCGTCCTCTTTGAGCGAGGGCCGATCGGTGGGATAGACGCCGGCGATGAAGCCGTACACGGTCGTGCCGCTGCGCGGCAGTGCGGCGAATTCCTCGGCGAGGGCTTGGACCCGTCGTCCGAACTCCTCGAGACGATCTTCGGCGAGTCGGGCGTGTCGCAAGGTGAAGAAGGCCCCCTCTGCCTCCTGCGATCGGCGCATCTCACCCAGAGCTTCGAGCATGAAGTCCGGTTGGTCGAAGTCGTCGACGTTGGGAAACAGGTAGGTGCGGGCGATCCGTCCGTAGTACTTCTCGGTGAGGGCCCGCACCTTGCGAGTGCGAACCACCCGGATCAGGCCAGCGGCTTCCATGGCCTTGAGGTGGTGCCCGATGGTGCCCTTGGGCCGGGCCAGGGCCTCGGCGAGCTGGGCAGTGGTGGCGGGCCGCTCGGCGAGCAGGATGATGATCTGCGAACGGGTCTCGTCTGAGAGCAGCCGGGCCTGATCGATGTCGAGCTCGAGGAGGCCCTCATCCGGCTCATACGGCTTGGTCACGGTGCCCTCAGTCGGTCGGGAATCACCGTATGGTCGGGAATAGTCGCCCGTTTGTCAAACAACACGGAACAAGGGCCTTGAGGCTGCCTCGGTAATGCTGTATGTTGCGATGTATGTCGGCCACCCGGACACAGGTCTATTTCACCGAGGCGCAGCGCCGTCGCATCGACGCTCTCGCCGAAGCCGAGGGTGTGACCATGGCTGAGATAGTGCGACGGGCGCTCGACGTATACCTCCAGGGGGAGATGCTCGATCCACGGCCGGCGCTCGCCGTCACGTTCGGGGTCGACCCTGCCGCCGCCGCTCCGATTCGTGACGAATGGGACCGTGGCTGATCTTCTCGTCGACACCGACATCTTCATCGACCACCTGCGAGGGGCTCGCGAGTTCGATCCGGGAGATCACCGCGTCCACTACTCGGTCATCACCCGGGCGGAACTGATCGCCGGCACCAGCGCAACCGGATTCGTGAACACTCTTCTCGGACCCTTCAGGGAGGTATCCGTCGACCGATCAGTCGCTGAACGAGCCGGACGGATCCGTCGGGAGTCCGGCGTTCGCCTGCCCGATGCGCTCATCGCGGCCACAGCAATCGAGGGCGGTCTAAGACTCGTCACCCGCAACCGGGCCGACTTCGCACTCATTCGCGGGCTCCGAATCCGGGAGCCATAGCCCGGCCGCGCGGCCCGCCGACGCCCCATCACTCGACGGCGGACCCCGCATACGACGCCAACTCGTCACGCAGCCGGGCCTTACCGTCGGCGGTCAGGAACGTTGCATCGATGGCGTTCCGCGCCAGGGTCACTACATCCGCGCGGTCCAGGTCGAGCGCCTGCTGGATGGCCAGGTAGTTGTCGGTGACATAGCCCCCGAAATAGGCCGGGTCGTCGGAGTTGACCGTGACCCGGACCCCCCGATCGAGCAGGCGCTTGAGGTTGTGCTCCCTCAGGTCTTCGACGACACGTAAGGCGAGGTTGGACAGGGGGCACATCGTCAGCGGCACCTTCTCGCGAACCAGGCGTTCCACCAGGGCGTCGTCCTGTTCGGCCGCCACTCCGTGATCGATCCGCTCGGCGCCGAGAAGGTCGAGGGCCCCGGTGATGTATGAGGGCGGGCCCTCCTCGCCGGCGTGGGCCACGGCCCGCAGTCCCCCGGCGCGCGCCCGGGCAAACACCCGCTCGAAGCGCCCTGGCGGGTTGCCCAGCTCACTGGAGTCGAGCCCCACCGCCGTGATCCCGTCGAGGAAGGGCTCTGCCTCGTCGAGCGTCTCGAGCGCTTGGTCCTCGGGCAGGTGCCGGAGGAAGCACATGATCAGCAAGCTCGAGATGCCAAGCGTTGCCGCCTCTGCTCGGGCCCGTTCGAACCCGGCCATGAACACCTCGAACGGCACGCCCCGCGCGGTGTGGGTCTGTGGGTCGAAGAAGATCTCGGCGTGGCGCACGTTCTCGCCGGCCACCCTGCGCAGGTAGGCGAGCATCAATTCGGCGAAGTCCTGCTCGGTCCGCAGCACCGCCGCTCCCTGGTAGTAGATGTCGAGGAAGGATTGCAGGTCGGTGAACCGGTATGCCGCCCGCACCTCGTCGACCGAGGCGAACGGCAGCTCCAGTCCGTTGCGAGCCGCTATGGCGAACATCATCTCCGGCTCGAGGGTTCCCTCGACATGGAGATGCAACTCCACCTTGGGAAGACCCCGAATGAACTCCTCCATCGCCACTCCTCTCGACCCATCGGACCGTGGCCCCCCCCGCCCCAGGGGACAGGGCCGACCGGCCCGTGAAACAGGCACCGCCGTCGTCGTACGATGCGAGTCGAACCAACCGAAGGGTATTTCATGCGTGGGAGAGCACTACTCAGATTGGTCGTGGTCCTATCCGTATTCGCCCTGGTGGCGGCGGCGTGCGGGGACGACGACGCCACAACGACGACCGGAGCGGCGGCCACCACCACCACAGCGGCGGCCGGTGAGGACCTCGTATTCGGGATGATCCTGGTCGGACCGCAGAACGACCACGGCTGGAGCCAGGCCCACTACGAGGCGGGGCAGTACCTCGAGCAGCAGCTCGGCGCCACGATGATCGTCCTCGATCGCGTCAACCCGGCCGATCGTCCCGAGACGCCAGTCGAGCAGGTGATCGATGACATGGTCGCCCAGGGAGCGCAGCTCGTCTTCGCCACGTCGGACGACATGAAGGACGGAGCCCTGCTCGGGGCCGAGCGGAATCCCGAGGTCCCGATGATCTGGTCGTCGGGTGACAACGCCTGGGTGGACGGCAAGGACTACCGGGCCGACCTCGCCAACCTCGGCAACGTGATGGGACGGATGGAGTACGGCAAGATGATCGCCGGTTGCGCCGCCGCACTCACCACCGAGACGGGCAAGATCGGATACCTCGGGCCGCTGATCAACGACGAGACCCGGCGCCTCGCCAACTCGGTGTTTCTCGGCGCCCGCTACTGCTGGGAGAACTACCTGGGCAACGACCCCGCCGACCTCGAATTCAGCGTGAACTGGATCGGGTTCTGGTTCAACATCCCCGGTGTCACGCTCGATCCGACCGTGGTGGCCAATGATTTCTTCGACTCTGGTGTCGACGTGATCATCTCGGGGATCGATACCACCGAAGGGCTCGTCGTAGCCGGCCAGCGTGCCGCCGGCGGCGAGACGGTGTGGGCAGTGCCCTACGACTTCGAAGGCGCCTGCGAAGAGGCCCCCGAGGTTTGCCTCGGAGTGCCGTACTTCAACTGGGGTCCGAGATATCTGGAGGTGGCCCAGTCCGTTATCGACGGGACTTTCACCGCCGACTTCCAGTGGCTCGGTCCCGACTGGGACGACATCAACAACCCCGAGACGTCGTCGGTCGGGTGGCTAAACGGTGACGGCCTGGGCGCCGACGCCGCCACCGACCTCGAGACCTTCATCGCCGGGCTCGCCGACGGATCGATAAACCTCTACGTGGGGCCGCTCAACTATCAGGACGGTTCGGTCTTCCTCGCCGATGGCGAGGTGGCCACCGACTTCCAGATCTGGTACACGGAGCAGCTCCTCGAAGGGATGATCGGAGCCAGCTCGGCCGGGTGATCCGGACTCGAACGTTGGAAGGGGGAAGGGTGGTGTCACCCTTCCCCTTTCCATGAGCCCTCCCGGTGTCGACCTCCTAGCCTGCCCCCACCCATGAGCCTCGAACTACGCGACATCCGCAAGCGCTTCGGGGCGGTACGCGCCAACGACGGCGTGTCACTGCAGGTCGAGGAGGGTGCCCTCCATGGGCTCCTGGGCGAGAACGGCGCCGGCAAGTCGACCCTGATGAAGGTCCTCTCGGGCTTCATCGAGGCCGACGCGGGACAGGTGATCCTGAACGGCCGGCACCTCGAGATGTCGTCGCCGCGCGACGCCATCACCGCGGGCATCGGGATGCTCCACCAAGACCCGCTGGTGTTCCTCCCCTTCTCTGTGCTCGACAACTTCGTTCTCGGGAGCCCAAATGCCAATCGGGTGGAAGCGGGCGCCGAACTACGACGAATCGGCGCCGGCTTCGGGTTCTCCTTCGACCTCACCGCCCCGGCTCGGTCGCTCACCGTCGGAGAACGCCAGCAGCTCGAGATCGTGCGGCTGCTCTGGCTCGGCGCCAAGGTGCTGATCCTCGATGAGCCGACCACCGGGATCTCGGCGACGCAACAGGCCCTGCTGTTCGAGACACTGCGCACCCTGGCCGCACAGGGGATGATCGTGATCTTCGTCTCGCACAAGCTCGAGGAGGTCGAGGCTCTCTGCGACCGGGTGACCGTGATGCGCCGCGGCAAGGCCGTCGGTGATGTCGAGCTCCCCGCCCCCATGGATCAGCTGGTCGAGATGATGTTTGGGCGTCCCCTCGAGGTCACCGGCCGGAAGCCGGGCGGGCCCGGCGAGATCGCCCTTGAGCTCACCGACGTCTGCGTCGACGATCGCCTGGTCTCGCTCGAGGACCTGTCGATGTCTGTCCGGCATGGCGAGATCATCGGCCTCGCCGGGCTCGAAGGCAGTGGCCAGAGGACCCTGTTGCGAACGTGCGCCGGGCTCATCGAACCGAAGTCCGGATCGGTGCGAGCGGCCGGCGTCGACCTGACCTCACGGGGCTACCACCACCACCTCTCCTCCCGGATCCACTACCTGCCGGCGGGGCGGCTCGAAGAGGGCCTGATCCGGGGTGTGACCATCACCGAGCACTTCCTCCTCGCCGGCGAGCAGACCGGCCCGATCATCGACTGGGCGGAGGCCCGGCGTAGGGCCGACGAGATGCTTCGCGAGCACTCGATCGTGGGCACGACAGAGTCGACCGCCGAATCGCTCTCCGGGGGCAACCAGCAGCGGCTCCTCCTGGCGCTGATGCCCGATGACGTCGCGGTGCTCCTCATGGAGCACCCGACCAGGGGGCTCGACCTCGCCTCGGCCGACTGGGTGTGGAACCGGCTGCTCGCCCGGGTGGCCGGAGAGACGGCGATCGTCTTCTCCTCCGCCGACCTCGACGAGCTGCTGCGCTACAGCGACCGAATCGTCGTGTTCTTCGGGGGCCGGGTGTTCAAGGTCCTCGACGCCCGGTCGACCGATTCCGAGCGACTCGCCCACCTGATCGGAGGGAGGGACGTGGCATGACCCACCGCCGGCCCGTCCTTCATTTCCGGGCCGGATCACGGCTGATCGCCGTCGCATTGGCCCTGGGCTTCACCTCGCTGCTGGTCGCCGTGGCCGGGGCCTCACCGATCGAGACCTTCCGGCTTCTCTGGGACGGCTCGCTGGGGACCGGCGACAAGTTCGCCAACACCGTGATGACCTGGGTTCCGCTGGTACTGGCATCGGCCGGGCTCGTGATCACCTTCTCCGCTGGTCTGTGGAACATCGGAGTGGAGGGCCAGATCGTGATGGGAGCGATCGCGGCGTCGTGGGTGGCTCGCGAAGTCGATCTCGGCACCGCGGGGATCATCACCCTGGCGATCCTCGCCGGCCTCGCCGGCGGGTTGCTCTGGGGCCTCCTCGCCGGTGCGCTGCGAGTGTACGGACGGGTCAACGAGATCTTCGGCGGCCTCGGCCTCGACTTCGTCGCCACCGGACTCGTCGTGTACCTCGTCATCGGGCCCTGGAAGCGGGCCGGGATTGCCTCGACCAGCGGCACCGACCCGTTCCCCCGCGAAGCCTGGCTCCCCACCATCGGCAACAAGCTCGCCCCGATCGCGGTCATCCTCGCCGTGCTTGCGGTCGTCGGGGTCTACGCGTTGATGCGCGGCACCTATTTCGGGCTCCGCCTCAAGGCGGTGGGCGCCAACGCCACCAGCGCCTTCATCATCGGGATCAGGACCCACCGATACCTGCTGGCCGCCATGGCGATCGGCGGTGCCCTCGCCGGAGTGGCGGGCACCGTGCAGGTCATCGGGTTCCAGCACAAGCTCGTCCCGGCGATCTCGGGGGGTTATGGGTTCCTCGGCATCCTGGTGGTACTGCTCGCCGCCTACCGCGCCGCCTTCATCGCCCCGATCGCCTTCTTCTTCGTGATGATCTCGGTGGGGAGCAGCCAGCTCTCCCTGAGGCTCGGTCTCGATTCCTCGATCGGGGGCGTGATCCAGGGGACCCTGGTGTTGGTCGCGGTCTTGGTCGGCGGATGGCAAGCACAGCGGGCCCGGCACGGCGCGGTGGCGGTGGAGGACTGACCATGGAAGCCACCATCGCCACCATCGTCGCCACCGCCGCTCCCCTGGTCTACGCCACGGTCGGCGAGACGATCGCCGAGAAGGCCGGGGTCATCAACCTGTCGCTCGACGGGAGCATCCTCCTATCGGCCATGACCGGCTTCGCCACCACGTACGTCACCGGGAGCGTGATGCTGGGCTTCCTCGCCGCCATGCTGGTCTCCATGGTGATCGCGGCATTGATCGCCTTCGCCAGCATCGAGCTGAAGCTCAACCAGATCGCCATCGGGTTCGTGCTCACTCTTCTCGCCGCCGAATTGAGCTCCTTCCTCGGAAGGCCCTACGTGGGGGTGCGCGGCACCTCGGTGCCCCACTGGAGGGTCCCACTCCTCTCGGACATCCCCTTCCTGGGAAAGGTTCTCTTCGACCACAACCTCTCCGTGTACGGGTCGTTCCTCGCCCTGATCGCGGCGTACGTGTTCATCTTCAGGACGAAGCGTGGGCTCGAGCTCCAGGGCATCGGCGAACGACCCGAGGCCGCCTTTGCGCGGGGGATCCCGGTGAACCGGATGCGCTACCTGTACACCGTGATCGGCGGAGCGTTGGTCGGGATCGCCGGGGCCGCCTACTCCCTCGACGTCAAGTTCGGGTGGCGTGAGAACCTGACGCTCAACTTCGGGTGGATCGCCCTGGCGATCGTGATCTTCGGGGGCTGGCACCCGGTGCGGGCCGCCTTCGGTTGCTACCTGTTCGGCGCGTTGCAGGTGCTGGCCCTCAAGCTCCAGCCGGTGTCCGCCTTCCAGGGGGTGTCGCAGATCCTGCCGATCCTCCCCTTCGTCCTCATGATCTTCACGCTGGTGATCGTCTACCTCGACTGGTTCCGCAGGTTCGGCGAGCGCCACCCCCGGTGGCGGCGGCTCCTGTCGTCGGAGCCCCCGGCCGGGATCGGGAGGGTGTTCGAGAGGGAGTGAGGTTTCCGTTGCCCGTTACCCGTTGCCCGTTACCCGTTGCGCGTCGCCCGCTGCCCGCAAGAATCAAGAGTCAAGAATCAGCAGTCAAGACAGGACCGCGGTCTTGGCTCTTGGCTCTTGAATCCCTCTCGGCGCTTGTCGCTATCTGACGAACACCTGATCCCCGACCCGGATCCGGTGGGCGCCTCCGAGTGGTTTCAGGTCGAGGATGTAGCCGCGCATGCCGTCTTCGAGGAAGGCGAGGTCGTCGGCGATCTCCTCGCGGAGGGCCACGTCGGGGCGGCCGAGCAGGAACGACGTGAACTCCCGGCAGGGGGCGGCCACCCTGGCGCCTCCCAACGGGACTTCGCCCTCGGCGGTGCGCACGACGACCGATCCGAGGTCGGCCAGGATCACTCGTCGATCGGTCTCGACGATCAGGTTCTCCCCGGCGCAGCCCAGCGGCGCCGAACGAAATCGCTCGGCCATGCGGGCGTAATGCTCCGAGAAGCCGATCGAGAGGGCCCGCCGGCCTCCCCCGCGTGAAGCGGGATGGGTGGCGTGGTGGGCATCCACCAACCAGGCGTGGTCGTGCCGTCCGATCAGCCCGGGCGGCCCGATCACCGCCTCCTCGACCGCCAGGATCGGGCCGGGGTCGTAACCCTTCCCGTTCGACTTCACGGGGTTGCGCTGCACCTGGATGCGGACGATGGGGCCGAGAAGGCGCGCGGGCATGGGCCGGAGCGTACGCCATCCGCCATCCGCCATCCGCCATCCGCCGTCAGCGGTCAGCGTCAGCCGCCAACCGTCGGCGGCCCGCAGGACGCCGACCGCAGATCCGTCTAAACCTCAGGTGGCGCTCATGCGTTGAGGTACCGGAAGGACCGCACGGGAGGGGAATGGCCGACGAGCAATCTCGGATCGCTCGCATCCCGGGACGATTCGAAGAGTTCTTCCAGGAGGAGTACCGATCGATGGCTGCGCTGGCATATGCGCTCACCGGACGATGGGACGTCGCCGAGGACCTCGCCCAGGAAGGCTTCC
>JAUYIV010000118.1 GCA_030688105.1 Actinomycetota bacterium
GAGCTGCTGAGGACCTGGGAGGGACCGATGCGGGCCCTGGTCTGGGTGATGCCGCTGTTGGCGCTGGCGCTGCTCGTCAGGTGAGGGGAATTGTCGAGACCGGGTTCGACTCGCAGAGCCTGGGTACGCTTCCAATCGACCACCAATCAGGAGCGATGCATGGACCCGGCGACCGAGCGCCTTCCCGACACCTACCTCAAGTTTGTGACGAGATTCCCCGAATTGGCCGCGGCGCACACCGCGGCCACCGAGGCGGCGCTCGCCGGGGGACCGCTCGATGCGCGATCATGTGAGCTGATCAAGATCGGCATCTGCCTCGGGGGCGGGCTCGAGTCGGCGCTCAAGTCGCACGTGCGCCGCGCCCGTGGCGCCGGCGCCTCCGTCGAGGAGATCGAGCAGGCCATCTCTTTGGGAATGACCACGACCGGATGGGCGCGCACCGTGGCCGCCTGGCGGTGGATGCAGGACCAGGTGGAGCGCGACTCGAAAGCGTGAAGCCGGCACTGTTCATCCTGGCGGGTGGGAAGAGCAGTCGTTTTGGGTCGGACAAGGCGAGGGCTCTCCATCGGGGCCGCCCCCTGATCGTGGGGGTGGCCGAAGACCTCGCATCGGTCACCGTCGGGCCCACCGTCGTCGCCGCAGCCGACGGTTCGTATCAAAACCTGGGGCTGGAGACGATCGGCGATACGGTCCCGGGGCGGGGCCCGCTCGGCGGTCTGGCGACCGCCCTGAGCCATGTGCCCCGGCGTCATGCCGGCATTGAGTGGGTGCTCCTGGTGGCCTGTGATCTGGTCGGAGTCGAGGCGGCATGGGTCGAAGCCCTCACCGAGAGGACGGATGGGGCTCTGGCCGTGGCCTTTCGGAGTCCGAAGGGTTGGGAGCCGCTGTTCGCCTTGTATCACCGCAGCCTCGGCGCGATGGTCGATCGCCGGCTCGGAGGCGACGATCGCTCGCTCCGCGGCCTGCTGGATGAGGTGGGGGCGGCCGCCCTCGGCGCGCCGCCCGGCTTCCGTCAGATCACCACACCCGGTGATCTGGAGCAGCTCCGAGGCTCGTGAGACCGGGGTATCAGAACACCATCGTGGTGCCGCGGCAGTCGAGGCATACGGACGAGATCTGCCTGATGAGGGCGGCATCGTTTCCGAGGACACTCGCAATCCGGTGCAACGCCGCCTGCGGGGCGATGCTGCCACCGCACTTCACACACCGGGCGACCTCGAGTTCGATCAGCCGTCGCCGCCCGACCCCGAGTTCTGCGGTGTCCACCGCCCGGCGCAGGGAGATCGCTCCATCCTCGGGGCACCGATCCACACACTGACCGCAGGCGGTGCACCGTGACGGTTCGAACCAGAGTTCCAGGTTCCCGTCACCGCCCACCGACACGAGTGCCGCCGACGGGCACACCGTCGCGCACATCTCGCACCCGGTGCATGTCTCCTGATCGATCGAGATCACGCCGAGCGGGGCCAGATCGCCGTCCCACACCGCGGCACCGAGGGCGCTCGCCAGGATCGCCGCGCCGTGCGCACCGTAGACGCCACACGCCCGGATGGGCAGGCCGCCTCGCAGCGGAGCCGCGCCGGCACTGCCCTGCACCCTCGCGGCGACGTCTCCGATCCCGGCCGCACCCAGCCACTGGCGTGCCGCGGTCACTGCCGCGGCGGCGCGCCCGTTCGAGTCCGATTCGAGGCCGCAATTGCACTCGGCGACCGCCACCGCCGCCGCCCCCTGAACCAGCGGGCCGATGATCCAGTGCGGCATGAGCATCCCGACGCAGGGCACGGCGACCCCGTGCCAGCCGGGTGTTGGGTCTGGTGCGGCCCCGCGCGAGCAGTGCCATAGGATCCCGGTGGGCGCGGCGTGGGCGTGGACGAGGGCCCCGATCTCGGCCTCGAGCTGTGAGGGGGTGAAGCGCGGGTCGATCATGGCGCCCGCGGGGCAGACCGCGACACACCGGCCGCACCCTTCACATGCCAGCCGATCGTCAGTCACCACCCCGTTGCTCCACTCCAGCGCACCGTGCGGACAGGTGTCGACACAGGCCCGGCATCCGTCCGCGGCTCCACAAGCCCCGGGGTCGGGATGGGGGACACTCCGGTAGATGGGCCTCATGAACGCGAGCACTGACCGGCGCGACGCCACCCGGGGCATGACCGGCTTGAGGTGTTCCGGGCGGGCTCCCGGGTATTGACGGGCCCGCGCCCCAGCCGCGGAGACCAGGGCTCTGACCCGATCGGGCTCGGAGCGATCCACCTCCGACAGGACCACCGTCGGAACCGCGAACGGGTCGAACCCCGCGGATCTGAGCCGTCGCTCGAGGTGCGACCTGTCCAGGTCCTCGGCGCAGCCGACGAATCCGAGCTCGTCCCCCTCGGGTACCACCGGATCACCACACCACCCCCGACGTTCGGCCACCTCCAGGCCGATGAGACCCCAGTCGAGCCGGTCGGCGCAGACGATCCATCTCATTGCGACCCACCTCCGGTCTCCACCAGCAGGAGCCGCAACATGTCCGACTCATGGATCACGAAGGCCTCGGTGGCGGCCGCCAGCGCCGCCAGCGCACCGCAGTTGTCACGATCCGCCACCTCGGACGCAAACCGGTGAATCCAGCGCGCCATGACATCGATCAGCTCTCGTTGCATCTCGAGCCACCGCGAACCGTCCCCGCCTGCGGCGCGCTCCGAGGCTTCGGAACCGCACAGGGCGGATGCCAGCTCGAGTTCGACCAACAGATGATCCGGCGGCCTGTCGTCGGTGCGTAGTGCGACGCCGGCCCGGCGCATGATGTCTTCGATGCGGGCGGCGTAGCGCGCCGGATCGCCTTGCAGGTTCACCCCCAAATACTGGGACTCGATCGGGGCGACCAGCGCACCGTCGACGCCAGAGCCGAAGAGGCGAACCTGTTCGGTGGCGAGCAGAGCGACCGGGGTTCCCTGCAGGGCCTCGACCCAGGCCCACAGCGGCCGGGAATACGCAAAGGAATCGAGCCCCATTGCGGCCAGCGCCGCCATTCCGGCACCGATCTGCTCCACCCGCTCGGCCGAAGGCCGTCCATACCCGGCGCTCAGCACCCGGTAGCAGCCCTGTCTGAGGCGAGCGAGCTCGGTGTCTTCGATCATCCCCCTCAGTGCCTCTCTCCGGTCGAGCCCAACCGGCGGTTCAATCCCTGTCGAAACGGTCCGGGAGCATCTCGTAGACCAACGCCGATCCGAAGGCCATCATCACGCCCACCACGAAGACGAGCGGGGCGAACTGCATCCGCGGATTGCTGTTGGCCACACCCCGGGCTCCCCAGGGCGCAGTGAGCCCGAAGTACGAGATCACCATGAGTGCGATCCCGACGGCGATCATGCTGATCGTCAGCGCCTTACGCATCGCCTGCCTCCTCCAACTCGACGATGGGAAGAACCTTCATGAACACCCCGATCACCAGTGCCCCGAACGCCAGGAGGCTCGCCACGACGGCGAATTCCACCCACGTGGGCCAGTAGGACCCGTCGACGTAGGGCAGCAGCTGTCCATGGGTCTGCGACGGCACCGCGATCAGGTACCGCTTGCCGACGGCGCCGAGGTTCACCGCGATACCCGAGGCCACGAGCCACGGGATGCTCCAGCTGCGCCGGATGGACTGGACCGTCAGGCCGATCAGCGGAGTGACGAGCAGCCCGACCGAGGACCAGAAGATCCACGAGTACTCCCCCCACAGCATCTCGCGCGTCACCTGCACCTCTCGCTCGCTCCCGGCGTATGTCGCAGTGAGGAGCTCGGTCACCATGAAATACACGTAGACGAACAGCAGCAGCATCATGAAGCGGCCGAGCCAGGCGAACACCTGCGTCGTCAACCCGACGTCACGCGGCATCATCCTGCGCACGATCGCGGCCAGGATGATCAGCACCCCTGTCCCGGACACGCCGGCGAGCACGACGAAGGCAGGGGCCTGGAGGGCGCTGTACCAACCCGGCCGCCCGACCTGGAGCCCGAAGACGAACCCCAAAGTCGAGTGGGCGACGACCAG
>JAUYIV010000121.1 GCA_030688105.1 Actinomycetota bacterium
CGGCCAGCCGAAGCTGGGCGTCGATGGCCTGGTCGTCACCGCGCAGGGCCTTGATCGTCAGCTTGGCGGACTCCAGATCCACAGCATCTGCCGAGCCGATCACCGACTCATCCAGTTCGGCCATCAGTGCCTCGGCGTCGGATAGCCGTCCTTGGCCGATTCGGTCCCAGACGACCCAGGTCGCGAGGCGGCCGATTCCCACGCTGTCGCCGTAGCGGCGTGCGACTTCGAAACCTTCCTCCGCCAGTGAACTAGCCCGAAGCGGATCATCGAGCGCGAGGAACGCAAGGAGATTGTTACGGGCTCGGCCGGCGGGCCAGCCCAGTCCCCACTCCTCGGCCTTTCTAAGCGCGCCCTCCAGCAGGATGAATCCTTCAGTTTCCCGGCCGAGAATCAAGAGGGCGCTTCCCTTGGTTATGACTTGATGGATGAGTGCGTCCCGATCGGCACCCGCCTCGAGGTCGGCCATGATCTGATCCGAGAGTTGCACCGCCTGCTCGGGCTGCTCGGTCATGAAGGCGACCCTGGCCTTGGCGGCGACGAACCGCACCCAGGTCGGCCTCTCCAGCTCCCAGCCTTCGATGGTGGCGAGGATGTCCATCGCCTGCTGGGCCCGGAAGTTGTCGCATAGCGACTCTGCCTGAATGATCAATACCCGGGCGGTTCCTTGCACGTCCCCAGCCCGGCGGTAGGCGGCGGCGGCCTCGGGTGCGGTCGCCGTCATCAAGTCGTCGTTTCCCGTCGCCCGGGCCGATTCGAGGGCTCGTTCGAGGATGGTCCCGATTCGGGCGGCGTCGTCGGTCAGGGCGGCGGCCTGTTCGTACAGACTGAGGGCCTGGTGATGGGACTGAAGATCGGCGGCTCGGGCGGCGGCCGACATCAGAGCCTCGATGCCTTTTTCGGCCAACTCGGGGGCACCGTGGGGATCGGCCTGATAAGCCCGCAGATAGTGATAGGCGACCACCGGCGCCAGCTCGGGATCGTCCGATCTCTGCAGGTAGGTGGCGGCGGCCAGGTGTTTGGCGCGTCGATCGGCCCGGGTCAGCCGGCTGTAGGCCACTTCCCGGATGAGCTCTTGGATGAATCGGTACTGGCCCCGTTCGGGTGAGGTTGGGTCGTCCTCCACGGCCAGGATCTCCGCCCGCACCAGCCGGTCAAGGGCCGCCGGCACGTGTTCAGTCCCCTCATCACCGAGAAGGGCCAGCAGGGCATCGACGGTGAAGGTTTGGCCGAGGATCGAAGCCTGCTGGAGCAACGCCCGGTCGGCCGGGTCGAGGAGATCGAGCCGGGCACCGATGACCGACTGCAGGGAGTCGGGGATGGGGAGGCGAGAGTCGGCCTGGGAGCTACCGGCCGTTGCCGACCGCCCGCCGGCGATCCAAGTCCGGACCAGCTCGACGGCGTAGAGGGGGATCCCCGCCGACGCCTCGGCGATGCGTTCGACGTCTTCGTCGGCGAGGTCGGGCGTCAGCGCGCGGACCAGCGAGGCGATGTCGGCCGCGGCCAGCGGTCCCAGATAAGTCGAAAGGTGATTCGGTTTTCCGGCTCCCCAACCGGGATGGCGGTCGAGGAGAGCGGGACGGGCGAGGGTGATGACCAGCAGCGGATGGCGAGGTGAACGTTCGACGAGCTGCTCGATGAAGTCGACCAGCCCCGGGTCGGCCCATTGCAGATCCTCGAACACCAGCACCGTGGTGCCATGGTCGGCGATTCGCTGGATGAACATGCGGAGCGCCGCGTACAGCTCGTCCTTTCCTCCGGAGGGAACCGGGGACAGACCGAGCAGACCTTCCAACCTGGGACCGATCCAGCGACGATCTTCGTCGTCGAGCACGTAGTCAAAGAGGGTGGCCCGCAGTCGGGTGAGGCTGGTAGCGGTGTCAGCGGTCTCTGCCAGACCGGCGAGCTGGCGAACCATCTCTCCCAGGGCCCAGAAGGTGACTCCTTCACCGTAAGCGGGAGAGCGTCCCCCCAGCCAGTGGATGGCCTCGGCCAGGCCGGAGGCGTAGGTCTCCAACTCCCACAGCAGGCGGCTCTTACCGATTCCCCCCTCGCCGACGATTGAAACGAGCCGCGGCCTCCGCTCCCGGCCCGCCACGGTCAGCTGATCCTTGAGCAGCCGCAACTCCTCCTGGCGGCCCACAAAAGGCCCCTCATGACCGTGTGTCTTCGTCCGGCCTCCCCTAACGGAAACGAACCCGACCGCTTGCCAGGTGGGGACCGGCGAAGACTTTCCTTTGAGGATCTGGGGGTCGAGGCTCGCATACTCGATGGAGTCCTCGGTCAACCGCCGGGTCGAATCTCCCACCACGACCGTTCCCGGGGCGGCCACCGTCTGCAGGCGGGCGGCGGTGTTGACGATGTCGCCGACGACCAGACCATGTTGGTTACCTCCGGGCCCGACGGCCGTCTCACCTGACAGGATCCCTACCCGGGCGGCCAGATGGGGAACCCGGAGTTCGTCTCCGAGGGCGGCGACGGCGTCGACCAGCTCCAGACCAGCTCGCACCGCCCGCTCGGGGTCGTCCTCGTGGCTGATCTGGGCTCCCCAAAAAGCGGTGATGGCGTCGCCGATGAACTTGTCGACCTCTCCGCCGAAGCCCTCGATGATCTCTCGGGCCCGATCGAAATAACGGGTCAGCAGCCGGCGCACCTCCTCGGCGTCGGTCGATTCGGTCATCGGAGTGAACCCGACCAGATCGGCGAACAAGGCGGTGACGAAGCGGCGCTCTTCGCCCCGAGGACGCTTCGTGGAGGTAGTCGTCGGCTCCAGGGCCTCCCCACAATCGACGCAAAAGCTGTGGTGGACGGGGTTGGCCTTCCCGCAACCTGGGCAAGGCCTTTCCAGCCGGGCTCCACACGCCGAGCAGTGCTTGTGCTCAGGCGAGTTGTCGGCCCCACAAGACGGACAGTTCATCGGTTCGGCAGGCTACTCGGCCTCTTGTTCCGACCACTCTCGATTGGTACGCGGTTCGAGAAGCGATGGACCGGAGTAGCAATGGAATCCACTGCCCGGGAGGCCTTCCTAGTCGTGTACGCCGTCCTGTGGGGAGCTGCGACACCGAGTATCGGCCGAACCCGCGCATTCTCGACGTCAGCATGGTTCTCTGAGGCGCCTTTACTCAGGAGGCAGGCGCACCGCAGGTGGTTCTGGGGTGCGGGTATCGCGAATGTGTGCCCACTCTTGATGCTCGCCGCCGTATGGAGTTTGCTCCCACCGTCGCATGGCACAGGGTGGAGAATCCTCGGGGGTGGTTTCGGCGGTTTGGCAGTAACTGCGTTTCCGCGGTTTCTCCATGCGGGTAAGGCGGGTGTCAACAGCCCGCACGCACATGCATCCTGGGGAGCCGTGTACCTCTTGGTCCCTTCCGCAGTTGGCCTGATCATTGCGCACCTCTCCACATGAACATCTTCTCGCACTGTGACCCTTTGCATGTCGCTGGTGGGCTCAAAGCGGATCGGACCGATCCGGAACAAGGCAAGCGCTTTCTGGCGCAATGCTTCGCGGCAGCAGCAAGATGACGTGAGTTCCCGTAGAGGTCGACGTGCAAACCGGAAGAAATGTCCGGTCACGACCAGTTAGTTGCCGTCGCTGACGCCCCACTTGTAGCCGCGGGCGAGGATCGTGTCGACCACATCCTCGGTGGCGATGTCCTCGGGAAGTCCGGCGATCACCTCCCGGGCGCTGGCCAGGGTGGCTTCACCGTCGGTTCCGGTGTGGAAGACCACCTCGTCGACGCCGGCCGATTCCGCCGCCAGGAGTTGGAGCAGCGCCATCAGTTCCTGGTTGCCGCCGTAGGCACCGCATCCCCACCAGCCGGTGTGGATCACGGTCTCGGCGTCCTCGTCGACCCGCTGAGTCTCTGCTACCGCGGCTCCGAAGCCGGTGACAGCGGTGCGAAGGATCGATGTGACGTCATCTGTCGTGTAGAGACCTCGACCATAGGCAGGAGCTTCGATGGCGAGGATGTTGGAGATCGTGGGCGGGTCGAGCTTGGTCGTCGCCTCTTCGATTTGGGCTAGGGATGCCCGGGCGAATCGGTTTCCATAGAGGCCGCCGGGGCGGGTTGGGGCCGGACCCGTGTCGATGATGCCTCGGCGAGGAACGCCACTCACCAGGATGGGAGTGGGTTCGTCTCCATCGGTCACCAGGGCCGACTCTCGCTTGGCAAGAAGTGCGATCCGAACGCTGGCCAGATCGGGATGTTCGAGGACCTGCATCTCGTCCTGGGCCAGGAGGGAACCGGCATACGCAGAGAACAAGTCGTAGTTGGCAAAGTTGAGATGCCAATGCCGGGTCGTGGCGGTGTCGGGGGAGTCGTAGGTGAAGTAGCCCGGACGAATGGTCAGTCGAGGCCGGTGCGAGCTTCGTCGGATGGGAACGTCGGTTGCGGCCCAGCGGGCGACCTCGATGCTGCCGGCGATCGGTGCCCCGACCGCAACTTTGTTGTGGAACGCCTGCTTGTTGGGATTGGTGAAGCGAGGCGGGTGGTTCCTGGCCAGTTCTTCCAAATCGAACGAGTGGCGGTAGAGCTCTCTCATCGGAGCATCACCCAGGTCTATTCGATCAGCGACATCTGGACCGGTTCGGGGTCCTCGGCCACGAGGGCGGATTGCAGGTCGCCGATCTTCCTGAGTGGTTTGGCTCCGAGGTCGGCCAGCCTGGCGTTGCCGGGTCCTTCGCCTTCACCCCGCCACACCGCCACCCTTCCATAGCGGTGATGCATGGCCTCGGTGGCTCCCGCCCAGGTGCCGCCGGTCTCGAGGTCGGAGGCCACCACCACGGTCACCGCCGAGAGGGCGTAGATCAGCTTGTTGCGACCCATCGCGGCCCCGGTCGAGAAACCGGCGCCGGGGTGCTGCTGGCTGATCAGGCAGGTGGTGCCGGCGTCGAGGGCGGCCATGACCTCGGCCGAGCGGACGCGCTGTTGCAGGGAGTCGGCCAGGATTCCAACCACCGATCCCTCGGCCCGGTGGGCGGCGTTCATGGCTACCTGGTCGACACCGCGGGCGGCACCTGAGGTCACATGGAGGCCGAGCCTGACCGCCTCTTCGGCGAACTGCTCGGCTACCCGGGCGCCATCGGCGTCGACGTCT
>JAUYIV010000124.1 GCA_030688105.1 Actinomycetota bacterium
CCACGGTCTCCGCGACTTTCGCGACTTCCCCGGCCTCGGCGACTTCCGCGGCCCCGGCGACTTCGCTGGTTTCCGCGCCGGTGGGCTCTGCCACCGGCTCGGGCTGGGTCTCGGGGCGGATGTCGATCCGATAGCCGCTCAGGCGCGCCGCGAGCCGGGCGTTTTGGCCTTCCTTGCCGATGGCGAGCGAGAGCTGGTGATCGGGAACGATCACGACCGCCTCCATCGCCTCGTCGTCGAGGACCACCTGGCGCACCTTCGCCGGGCTCAGTGCCTCGGCGATGAACTGCTTGACGTCGTCCCGCCACTCCACGATGTCGACCTTCTCGCCGCGGAGCTCGTTGACCACCTGGCGGACCCGCGAGCCCCGGGAACCCACACACGCTCCGACCGGATCGACGTTCGGATCGCTCGACGCCACCGCGATCTTGGTACGGTGACCGGCGTCGCGAGCAATGGCCCTGATCTCCACGGTGCCCTCGACCAGCTCGGGCACCTCGAGCTCGAACAGCCTTCTGATGAAGTCGGGGTGGCTCCGGCTGACGACGATCTGCGGGCCCTTTGTCTCGCCGCGGACCTCGAGAATGAGTGCCTTTACCCGGGCACCCCGCTCGAGCCGCTCGTAGGCGATCCGCTCTCCCGCAGGCATCACCGCTTCGGCGTTGCCGAGATCGAGGATCACAGTGCGGTGATCGGACTGCTGGACGATGCCGGTCACCAGGTCGCCCTCGCGACCCTCATAGATGTCGAACACCTGGGCCCGCTTGGCGTCACGGAGGCGCTGGAGGATGACTTGCTTGGCGGTCTGGGCGCCGATCCGGCCAAAGTCGCCGGGAGTGTCCTCCCACTCACGGGTGACGTTGCCGTCCTCGTCGAGCTCCTGGCCGTACACCGTGATCTCGCCGGTGTCCTGGTCGATGGTGACTCGGGCCTCCTCGGCCGCCCCAGGGCTGCGCTTGTAGGCGGACACGAGGGCGTTCGCCAGGGCGTCGAGGATGGTCTCCTTCGGCACCCCCTTCTCGCGCTCGAGCAGATCGAGCTCCTCCATGAAGTTCTCGTTCATCCGTGACCTCGCTTGCCGGGCTTCGCCGGCTTCTCCCACCGGAAGATGGTCCGAGCCTGGGTCACGACGTCCAGGGGAATGCGGCGGTCTCGGCCGTCGACGAGGAGGGCGACCGTGCCCTCACCGACCTCACTGAGGATGCCCCGGTGGCTCTGGGCTCCGTCGATGGGGGCCCGCGTCTTCACCAGGACCTCTCGCCCAACCGCCTTGCGGTACTGGTCGGGCCTGCGCAGCTTGCGTTCCAGGCCCGGCGAGCCCACCTCGAGGGTGTAGGGCCCGTCGACGACGCTCTCGTCGTCGAGGAGCCGCGAGACGCCACGGGCTAGGTCGGCGATGCGGTCGACTCCGAGGCCATTCGCGGCGTCGACGGTGACCCGCAGCACCCTGCCCGCGCCGCGGCCGAGCAGCTCGACATCGTCGAGCTCCACGCCTTCCGCGACGAGAAACGGCTCCAGGGTCTCCCAGAGCCGGCCATCGGCGTCTGCCATCCGTCGACTCCTCACAAAAACAGAAGTGGGGCTCGGAAGACCCACTTCGAAGCGTCCCCTCGGTTGACGCGTGAGTATACCAGGCGGTTTTCCGGCGAAAACGCCCTCATGTGAGCCGATTGGGCGGTGATGAACGTCCCGAAGGCTTCAGCGGCGCTCGGCGACGATCGCCGCGACCACCTTCTCGGCAACCTGGCCGCTGGCCACCGACTCGGTGAAGCCATCCCGTCGACGGGTGATCTCGACCTCTCCGGAAGCCAGGCCCTTGGGACCGACGGTCACACGATACGGGATCCCGATCAGCTCCGCGTCGGCGAACTTCACCCCGGGCCGTTCGGCGCGATCGTCGATGAGCGTCTCGATCCCGGCCTCCTCGAGCTCCCGGTAGATGCCCTCGGCGGCCGCCACGGTGGCGGCGTCCTCCATGGTGACCACGGTGACGACCGCCTCGTAGGGGGCGACCGCCACCGGCCACACGATCCCCTTGTCGTCGTGCGACGACTCGACGATGGCAGCGACGTTCCGGCCGACGCCGATGCCGTACGACCCCATCCAGATCTCTCGCTCCTCACCGTGCTCGTCGACCACCGTGGCCCCGAGCGCCTCGGCGTACTTGGTGCCCAGCTTGAAGATGTGGCCCACCTCGATGGAACGGCGTACCTGCACGGGCGACCCGCACTCGATGCATGGGTCCCCGAGCCTCGTGAGCCGTACGCCGAGCCACTGGTCGACGGCAATGTCCCGCTCCACGTCGACGCCGCGCAGGTGCCGGTCGTCTCGGTTGGCCCCGGTCACCATGTTGAAGCGTCCCCGCAGTGCCGGGTCGGCGATCACCCGGAGGTGGCGGACGCCAACCGCACCCAGGCTGCCGGGGTGGGCACCGAGGGCGGCGACGATCTCGTCGTCGTGGGCGGGACGGATGTCGAACGTCCCCAGGCCGTCGATCAGCTTCTGCTCCATCAACTCGTGGTCCCCGGGAAGCAGGATCAGCGTCAGCTCGCCCCCGACGACGTAGGCAAGCGTCTTGATCTGCCGCTCGGGGGAGGCGAAATCGAAGGCGTCGGCCAGGGCTGCGATGGTGCGGATCCCCGGGGTATCGAACTCCTCCGGCTCACCCTCCCACGGCTCGTCCTCGACGGGCGGGGCCCCAGATGTGGCCCGTTCGGTGTTGGCGGCGTACCCGCAGTTGGGGCACACCACGATGTCGTCCTCGCCGGCCTCGCTCTCCACCATGAACTCGACCGACTCCTTGCCGCCCATCGTCCCCGACGAGGCGTGCACCGGGATCGCCTCCACCCCGAGACGCTCGAAGATCCTCGAGTAGGCCTCGCGGTGCGCCTCGAACTGGGCGTCGAGGCCTGAGGGGTCCACGTCGAAGGAGTACGAGTCCTTCATCGTGAACTCCCGGACGCGGAGCAGCCCGCCCCTGGGGCGGGGCTCATCGCGGAACTTCGTCTGAAGGTGGTACCAGAGCTGCGGCAGTTGGCGATAAGACGACAGCTCGGTGGCGATCAGCGTGAAGATCTCCTCATGAGTGATCGCGAGGAGCATGTCGCTCTCCTTGCGGTCCTGGAACTTGACGACGATCCCTTCGACGTCGTCCCAGCGCCCGGTCTTCTTCCAAGGATCGGCCGGGTGCACCACGGGTAGCAGCATCTCCTGCCCTCCGATGCGGTCCATCTCCTCGCGGATGATCCGCTCGACCTTGGTGGCGACCCGCTTCCCCAGCGGCAGCAGTGACCACGAACCCGCCATGAGGCGCCGGACGAAGCCCCCGCGCACCAGCAGCCGGTGATTCGCCGACTCGGCATCGGCAGGATCGTCCCGCAGCGTGGGGATGAAGGCTCGGGACCAGCGCATGAGGCGTTGGAGGTTAGTGAGGAAGCCTCCCGCCTCCCGCCTCCCGCCTCCAGCCACCAGCCAGAGGGTCCTCCCCCGCCGTCTTCGGCGGGGGAGGTGGATGCCGGACGAAGCCCGGCAGACGGAGGGGGCAACGGAGACAGCGTGCGCGTCGACGCGACTCTTCCCGGGCGCCGGGCGTCGGGCGTCGATCCTTGACCCTCACGTTGCGTGAGGCTCTACGGTGCTCTCGTCATGGAACAGACGCTGACCGTCGGTGAGATCTCCCGGCTGGCCGGGGTGACGATCCGCGCCCTCCATCACTACGACGCGATCGGGCTGGTGGTCCCCACGGAGCGGACTGAAGCCGGATACCGGCTCTATGGCGATCGGGAGGTGGCCCGGCTCCAGGAGGTGCTCTTCTTCCGGGAGCTGGGTTTCGGGCTGGACGAGATCAAAGAGATCGTCGAGCGGCCCGAGTACGACCGGACGAGCGCCTTGGCCAGACAGCGAGAGCTCCTCGAGGCGAAGGGGGAGCGGCTCCTGAGGATGATCGATGCCGTGGACGCCGCAGTCGACGCAGAGAGACGAGGCATCAGGATGAACAAGGAAGAGATGCTGGAGGTGTTCGGGGACTTCGACCCGGCCGAGTACGTGGAGGAGGTCCGGAAGCGCTGGGGTGGAACCGAGGCGTTCGCCGAGTCGAATCGCCGGGTAGCCCGCTACACCAAGCAGGACTGGGAGCGCCTGGGGGCGGAGGCCGCGGCCATCAACGAGGCGTTCATCGCCCTCATGGACGGCGGCACCCCTGCCGACTCCCCCGAGGCAATGGACGCCGCCGAACGGCATCGCGCCCACATCACCAAGTGGTTCTACGAGTGCTCACTGGAGATCCACGAGGGCCTAGGGCGGATGTACGTCGACGACTCGAGGTTCACCGAGAACATCGACAAGGCGACGCCGGGCCTGGCGAGGTACATGTCGGAGGCGATCCGGGCGACCGCGCGCAGATGATCGTTACCCGTTACCGGTTGCCCGTTCCCCGTCTCCTGGAGGTCCGTCGGGCAACGGGTAGCCGGCGACGGGTGATCGAGCGGGCCGCCGGCTGAGATCCTTGTCACACTTTGGGCCGGCTCGAGCGAGGACCGCGGTGTGACGGCGACGAAGGAAACGCCAAGCGCGGTGGAACGGGTCACGAACGACGGGTTCGACGAGTTCTACCGCCACCATCGGCACCGGCTGATCGCCCTTGCCTACGCCGTGTCGGGTAGCCGCCTCGGCGCCGAGGACCTCGCCCACGACGCCCTCGAGGCGGCGTACCGCGACTGGGACCGCATCCGAGACCTGGACAACCCGACGGCATGGGTGCAGCGCATGGTCACCAACAGGGCTGTCTCGGCGTATCGACGACGGTTGTCCGAACTGCGCACCCTGACGCGGCTGCGGAGCGAAACGCACACTGTTGCCTTCCCGAATTTGCGGAGCGAGACCGAGTGGCTGTGGGCGGAAGTTCGACGCCTGCCCCGCCGCCAGGTACAGGTCGTCGCCCTCACCTACGTGGAGGGGTTGTCGATGCCGGAGATCGCCCGCGTCCTGGGCATATCCAAGGAGTCCGTCAACACCCACCTTCGCCGAGCCCGCGGGACCTTGGCCCGGCTCATCGAGATCACCCACCCTGAGGAGACGCCATGAACACCCTCGACGACCGTATGCACGAGGCCGCCGACGAGATTCTGCGAGCCGCTACGACGATCCCGACGCGTCCCACGGTCGCCCACCGAAGCCAATTCTTCGGACGTGCGGCCGGCTGGACCGCTGCGGGAATCGCCGTGGCCGCTCTCGTAGCCGTCCCACTCTGGCTCCGTGCCCTTGGCGATGACGCCGGGAAGACACCGTTCGGAGGTGAGGCGCCTTCGTCTACCACCGTACCCAGTGACGGGCCAGGGAGGGTCACCGACGAAGAGTTCGCCGTCGCTCAAGGGGCTCCGGTCCCCGATCTCATCCCCGGCTCCGCGACCCTCGTCGCCACCATCGAGCAGGAAGGGTTCGGGTGGCTCAGCCTGTACACCTACGAGGCCGACTTCTCCCTGAACGGAGAGCCCGACGACGAGACCGCCGACCGTTGGTACTGCGTCACCGCATTCGGTGACATGGCCTACGCCCAGGAGTTCGACGGCAAGCCGCTCCGCTTGGGTGCCGGTGGGTCGTGTGGGCCGACGGCCGAGCACTTTGAGTTCGGGCTCGAGGCGGGGAGTGTCTGCGTGCCACTAGTCGAGTCGATGTTCGCACTGTACGGTCTCGACGCCACGGTGACCACGGTGACCTTCACGATGACCGACGGCAAGGCCGTCGAGGTCGAGCCCGTCAACGGAGCGGTCCTGTTCGCTTGGCACGGTTCCCGAGGACTGGCGGCCGTCGACCTCGATGACGATGCGGATCGCGGACTGCAGTGGCGCGTGGCCGAGCTGATTGCGTCGTACGGGACGCCGTTCATGAGCCATCCCTGCTCGAACGCCTAGGTTGAGCCACCTGGAGGGGGCAACGGGCAACGGGCAACGGAAAGCTATTCCCCCCGGGCGATGCGCGTCACCCGCGCCCGGCGCTCTGCCACGTGGTCGGCATCGCCCTGGACGGCCAGCAGCTCAGCCGCGGCCTCCTCGGCCATCTGCTCGGCGGTGGAGTCTGCCGCGGCGAGCCGGGCCTCCACTCCCTCCGACGCCAACCGGCGGGCCTCATCGAGGAGGGCTTCCACCATCTCGGATTCCGGAACCACACGCACGACGCTGCCCTTGATGAACAGGTGGCCCTTTCCCCGTCCGGCGGCGATGCCGATGTCCGCCTCCCGCGCTTCGCCGGGGCCGTTCACCACGCAGCCCATCACCGCCACCTGAATCGGCAGCTTCTCGGCCTCGAGCACGCGCTGTGCCTCCGCGGCCACGGCCATCACGTCGATCTCGGCGCGGCCGCAGGACGGACAGGCGATGAGATCGAGCCCGGCACGCTCCCGCAGGCCGAGCTGCTCGAGCAGCTTCCTGCCGGCTTCGGCTTCTTCGACCGGGTTGGCCGTGAGCGAGAAGCGGATGGTGTCCCCGATTCCTTCGAGCAGGAGGGTGGCGATGCCCGCCACCGACTTCATCAGCCCCGACGGCGGCGGTCCCGCCTCGGTCACCCCGAGGTGTAGCGGGTAGTCGATTCGGTCGGCGAGCAGGCGGTACGACTCGACCATCGACGGCACGTGGCTGTGCTTGACGGAGATCTTGATGTCGTGGAAATCGACCTCCTCGAGGAGGCGGATCTCATGCAAAGCCGACTCGACCAGGGCCGCAGGGACCGGGGCGCCGTGCTTTTCGAGAAGGTCCTTGTCGAGGGACCCGGCATTCACCCCGACTCGAATCGGCACACCTCGCTCCCCCGCGGCGATCGCCACCTCTTTGATGTGCACCGGATTCCGGATGTTCCCCGGGTTGAGCCGAAGGCCTTGGACCCCCGCCTCGAGGGCGGCGAGGGCGAGGCGGTACTGAAAATGGATGTCGGCGATGATCGGCACCGGTGACCGGGGAACGATCTCCGCCAGGCCGGCCGCCGCCTCGGCGTCATTGCAGGTGATCCGAACGATGTCGGCGCCGGCTCCCTTCAAGGCGTAGACCTGGGCGAGTGTCCCGTCGACGTCGGCAGTCTTCGTGGTCGTCATCGATTGCACGCTCACCGGAGCCCCTCCGCCCACGGGAACCGAACCGACCATGAGGGCGCGGGTCTTTCGACGCTCGATCATCGGAGGGTGAAGGGGTTGGTGATATCGAGGTATATGGCGAGCACGCCGAGCAGCACCATGAAGAGGACGACCGCGGCCGCCACCGGGATTAGCTTCCGGACGTCTGCCGGCCGGCCGCGGATCTTCTCGTAGACCGCCACCGAGAAGTGACCCCCGTCGAGTGGGTAAACCGGTATCACATTGAACAACCCGACGAAGACGTTGATGAGCGCGACCAGCTCGAGCGTGAACGCGATGCCGAGCTGCTGGGTCTCCGCGCCGATCCGGATCAGCCCGATCGGGCTCGCCGGACGGATCTTGTTGATCGACTCGGTGTCGCCCAAAACGGTGGCCA
>JAUYIV010000127.1 GCA_030688105.1 Actinomycetota bacterium
AGAGCAGCGTGAGCTCGAGCTCGCTCTGGAGCTCGGTGAGAAGATTCAGCACCTGCGCCTGCACGGACACGTCCAGCGCCGACACCGGTTCGTCGGCGATGACGAAGTCGGGCCGGAGGATCAAGGCACGGGCGATCCCGATCCGCTGCCGCTGGCCTCCGGAGAACTCGTGGGGAAACCGCCTGGAGTGATAGGCCTCGAGGCCGACGAGACGCAACATTGCGATGACCCGCTGATGGCGCTCTTCGGGGTCGGTGACGCCGTGGATACGAAGGCCTTCCGAGATGCTGGATCCGACGGGGGTGCGTGGGTCCAGCGACGAGTACGGGTCCTGAAAGATGAACTGGATGCGCCGACGCAGATGCTTCAGGTCGGCGCCCTCGAGATGGGAGATGTTGACCCCGTCGAACTCGATCGTGCCCGAGGTCGGCTCGAGCAGGCGGACCAACAGCCGTCCCAGAGTGGTCTTGCCGCAGCCCGACTCGCCCACCAGGCCGACCGACTCGCCTGTGCGGATTTCGAGGTCGACCCCGTCCACGGCGCGGACATTGGCGACGGTGCGTCGCAGAATCCCGCCCTTGACGGGGAAGTCCTTGACGAGGTCGGTGACCCGCACCAGCACGTCGCTCATCGGGCATCCTCGGAGTAGAGCCAGCACCGCGCCGTATGTCGCTCCCCGACCGGGAGGAGATCGGGCTCGACCTCGGTGCAGATCGTCAGCTGGTGCTCGACCCGCGCCTGGCATCGATCGGCAAAGCGACATCCGATCGGGAGGTCGATGAGATCCGGCACGGTGCCGGGAATCGTGGCGAGAAAGTCCTTGACCGTGCCCAGCACCGGGACCGATCCGATGAGGCCTTGGGTGTAGGGGTGCTTCGGTTCCTCGAACAGGATGGCGGCATCGGCTTCCTCGACGATCCGGCCGGCGTACATCACCGCGACCCGATCGGCCATCTCGGCGACGATCCCGAGGTCATGGGTGATCAGGATCGTCGCGGTGTTGAAGTCCTTCTGGAGGTGACGCATCAGGTTGAGGATCTGCGCCTGAATGGTCACGTCGAGCGCCGTCGTCGGCTCGTCGGCGATCAGCAGCTCGGGCTCACAGGCGAGCGCCATCGCGATCATGACGCGCTGGGCCATGCCCCCGGAGAACTCGTGGGGATACGCGCCGGCCCGCCGCTCGACGTCGGGGATGCCGACTCTCACCAGCATCTTCTTGGCCTTGTCGACTCCCACCTTCCGGTTGAGTTTCCGGTGGATCTCATAGACCTCGGATATCTGTACCCCCACCCGGGTCACCGGATTGAGGGCCGAGCCGGGCTGCTGGAAGATCATCGAGACGTGCTCACCGCGCAGGCCTTCGAGCTCCTTCGGCGACAGGGCCAGGATGTCCTCACCGTCGAAGGTGATGGTCGACCCCTCCTCGATCCGCCCCGGCCGCGGCACCAGCCTCATCAGCGACAGCGCCGTGACGCTCTTGCCACACCCCGACTCGCCGACCAGGCCGAGGATCTCGCCCCGCCTCACCTCGAAGCTCACCCCGTCGACCGCCTTCACCACGCCGTCGCGCGTGTGGAAATAGGTCCGGAGGTCCTTGACCTCGAGGACCGGACGCTCGTCGGAAGTCATTCGGACAGCGACGGGTCGAGAGCGTCGCGTAATCCGTCACCGAGCAGGTTGAAGCCGAGCACGGTGATCATGATGGCAAGTCCCGGGAAGAACACGAGGTGGGGGGCGCTGAAGACCTGGTTGCGCTCCCGGGCCAGCATGCTCCCCCACTCCGCGGTGGGTTCCTGAGCGCCGAGCCCGAGGAAGCCGAAGGCGGCGGCGTCGAGGATCGCGGTGGCGATCCCCAGAGTGGCGATGACCACCATAGGCGTGAGCGCGTTGGGGATCACCCGCGTCCACAGGATGCGGATCGAGGAGGCACCGAGAGCCCGCGAGGCGGCGATGAAGTCCAGCTCCTTGATCGCCAGCACCGAGGCACGCATCACCCTGGCGTAGGCAGGGATCGAGACGATGGCTATGGCCAGCAGGGTGTTGCGCAGCCCCGGACCGAGGGCGGCGACGATGGCGATGGCGAGCAGCAGCGCAGGGAACCCGAGCACCACGTCCATGATGCGCATGATCACATTGTCGATCCAGCCCCCCCAGAAGCCGGCGATCGCGCCCAGGCTCGCCCCGATGGTGAAGGCGACGACCACCGTGGAGAAGCCCACGGAGAGGCTGACCCGGCTGCCGTAGATGATACGGCTGAACTCGTCCCGGGCGTTGCCGTCGAGCCCGAGGACGTGCTGGGGCTTCTCGTCCTCGCACCCGAGGATGTGGAGGCATGGCGGGTCGCGGCGTGTGATGTTCTCCTCGTGTCCGATCAAGACCTTGTTGGGGTCGTAGGGGGCAAAGAGAGGCGCCGCCAGGGCGACCAGGACCATGAAGCCGATGATCGAAAGGCCGATCACCCCCGTCTTGCGACGAAGCAGGCGGCGGAAGGCGCCGCGCCAGAGCCCGCTCGGCTGCTCGATGAGCCGCTCCGGGCCCGGTGTCTGGAACATCCGCTCGAGTCGGTCCCTCATCCACGCCATGCGGTCACTCCAGCCTCACTCGCGGATCGAAGTACGCGTAGGAGACGTCGACGATGAGATTGAGGATCACGTAGCCCGTGGCGATGACGACCGTGAACCCCTGGATGATCGGGAAGTCGCGGGCGGTGATCGCCTCGAACAGCATCGTGCCCGCACCGGCGAGCCCGAAAACCGTCTCGGTGAGCACGGCGCCCGAGAGGAGGGCGCCGAGCTGCAGCCCGATGATCGTGACCACCGGCAGCATCGCGTTGCGCAGCGCGTGCCTGACGACGACGCGTCGCTCCGGAGCCCCTTTGGCCCGGGCGGTCCGCACGTAGTCCCGGCCGAGAACGTCGAGAAGGCTCGACCTGGTCATCCGGGCAATGATCGCCATCGGGATGGTGCTCAGCGCCGCCGCTGGCAAGATCAAGTGCTCGATGGCGTCCCAGAACAATCGGAAGTCGCCGGTGATGAGCGAATTGAAGATGTAGTGGTTGGAGATGAACTCCAGCATCGAATGGGGAAGCGTCCCGTCTTTCAGCCCCAGCCCCCAGGCCTCGTAGAAGGGCACGGAGATCAGGCCAGCGCTGAGACGACCGGACGGAGGTAAGGCGAGCGGTGTGTCCCCCAGGACGAGCGCAAACAGGTAGGCCAGGAGCAAGCCGAGCCAGAACACCGGCATCGACACGCCCACGTTGGCGAACATCATGGTGCCGACGTCGACCGCGGTGTTGTGCTTCATCGCGGAGACGACTCCGAGAGGTATTCCGACGAGGAGCGCAAGGATCAGGGCCGTCAGCGAGAGCTCGATGGTCAGCGGGAGGCGCTCGATCAGGATCTGGGAGACCGGCCTGGAGAACCGGATCGAGTTCCCGAAATCACCCTGGGCGACGTCGCCCACATAGATCCCCAGCTGCACCGGGATCGGCCTGTCGAGTCCCTTGTTCTTGGCGAAACGCTCGCATGCCGCCGCGCTGGCTCGCTCGCCGAGAAGCGATCTGCACGGGTCGCCGGGGATCATCCGCGCCAGGAGGAACGTGGCGATCAGGATCCCGAGCAGCACCGGGATCGCCAGCAGGATGCGCCTGCCTACGAACTGAAGCATCGGTCACCTCCTTTGACCCGCTACCCGCTACCCGCCACCCGTGGCCCGTCGCGCCGGGTCGCAGGCTGTCTCCGTCGCCCCCTCCGTCTGCCGGGCTGC
>JAUYIV010000290.1 GCA_030688105.1 Actinomycetota bacterium
CACCGCACCGAGGGCGAGTCGGGCCGCGGAGACCACATCGCCGCCGTCGAGCCGCACCGCCGCCGCCACGCCGAGGATGGGGAAGTCGACCGCTTGGCGGCGCCGCAGCTTCAAGTACGTGCTGCGCCACCCGTCTTGGGGCGGTATCGCGACCCCGGTGATGACCTCGTTCCGTTCCTTGACGACGTGGTCCATGCCGTCGGCGCGGTACAGGTCGGCCACCGGAATCGACCGCACCCCGCCAGGGCCCGCCAGGCTCACCGCGGCGCCCACCACGATGGCCGCCGGAGCCAGGTCCGATGACGAGACCGCCCAGCACTGGCTGCCCTTCGGAGCCACCCAGCACACGTCGCCGCCGGCCTTGAGGCAGGGACCGGCGGCGGCCCGCCACTCCTCGGTGGCGTTGATGAACGAGCACCTGGTGTCCGCACAGAGGTTCCCGCCGATGGTGGCGACGTTGCGGATCTGCGGCGAGGCCACCGACCGGGCCGCTTCTCGAACGGCGTCCGGTATCTCCATCGAGTCGGCCACGTCGCGCAGCACGGTCAAGGCTCCCACCGCCACGCCCCCATCAGCCTCGCGGCGGATGCCGGACATGCCGGGTAGCCCCATCACCGACACCAGCACCCCCGGGCCGACCTGGCGGCGTTTGATGTTGGGGACCAGGTCGGTGCCCCCTCCCACCACCACCGCCTCCCGATGGGTGGCGAGCATCTCGACCGCCTCCTCCAGGGAGCCGGGAGCGAGCACGCTCAAGGCGGGCAGGCGGATCATCGGCCGAACCCCTCGGGGGGATCAACCCGTATCAGGCGCCCGTAGTCGAAGACAGGAATGCCGACGGGCCCGACTCGCCCGCTCCCCCCCTTGGCGAGATCACGCAGTGCCCGCACGACCTTGTCGGGGGTGATCGGGACCTCGTCTATGCGAACCCCGAGCGCATCGTGGATGGCGTTGGCCACCGCGGGGATCACCGGCAGCAGCGGGCCCTGGCCCACCTCCTTGGCTCCGAAAGGGCCCTCCGGGTCGACGGACTCGATGAGGATCGATTCGACGGGAGGCATGTCGAGAAAGGTGGGCATTTTGTAGTCGAGCAGCGAAGGGCCGCGGTGGAGGGCGCCACGGAACGCCTGCTCCTCCATGAGGGCCTCGCCGAGGCCCATGTACACCCCGCCTTCGATCTGACCCTCCACCAGCAGCGGATTCAGTGCCCGGCCGACGTCGTGGGCCAGCCACACCCGGTCCACCTGCACCTGGCCGGTGTCGGCGTCGCACTCCACCTCGACCACCGCCACCGAGAAACTGTATGCCGGGGAGATGCCCACCCCCGAGCCCTTGTAGGGCCCGGCCAGGTCGGGGGCACGATATGCCCCGGAGCCCATCAGCGGGCCACCGCGGGCCACCGCGGCCCGGACCGCCTCTTCCCAGGACATGCCCTTGTCGGGGGCGCCTTCGACGCTGATGCGGCCATCCTCGGCGACGAGGACCTCGGCGGTGGTGCCGAGCTCATCGGCCATTGCCTCGAAGACCCGGCTGCGCACGTTCTCGGCGGCCTGCAGGGCGGCGTTCCCCGCCATGAAGGTGACCCGGCTCGAATAGGACCCCAGATCGACCGGGGTGAGGTCGGTGTCGGCAGTCACCACCGCCAACGCCGCCGGGTCGAGCCCCAGTACCTCCCCGACCACGGTGGCCAGCATGGAGGTGGAGCCCTGGCCGACGTCGGCGGCCATCGAGAACACCGTCACCCCTCCGCCGCGATCCACCTTGATCGTGACCTCGGACTGGGGCATGTCGTTGAAGTAGATGGGAAGCCCGGCTCCAGAGAGGTAGGCCCCGACGGCGAGGCCGATCCCCCGTCCGTGGGGAAGGTTGCCGTGCTTTTCCCGGAAGCCCGAAGCGGCGACCGCCTCGTCGAGGCACTCCCGCAGCCCGCAGCTGGTGATCCGGAGGTGGTTGACCGTCATCGAATAAGGCTCCACCAGATTCCGCATCCGGATCGTCACCGGGTCGAGGCCCAGGTCGCCGGCGGCGGCATCGAGCTGGCACTCGACGGCGAATCGAGGCTGCGGGGTGCCGTGACCCCGCTTGGGCCCGCAGGGAGGCTTGTTGGTGAAACCGCGCACCCCCTCGAACTTGTAGTTGGGGATGCGATAGGTGGCGGGCTGCAGGGCGCCCGTGTAATAGAGCGTGGCCGCCCCGTAGCTGCCGAAGGCTCCCCCGTCGAGGTGGGTGCGGAGGTGCATGGCGGTGATGGTCCCGTCCTTGCGGAACCCGGTGCGGAGCCAAATCAGCACAGGATGCCGGCCGCGATGCGTGTAGAAGACCTCCTCGCGGGTGAGCGTGATCTTTACCGGCCGCCCGGTCTCGATCGACAGTCGGGCGGCGGCGATCTCGTGGGAGAAGGGATCGGTCTTGCCGCCGAAACCGCCGCCCACCGGGGTGGCCACCACCCGGATGGCGCCGGCCGGCATCTCGAGGACCTTCTCCAGGGCGCGCTGCAGATAGTGGGGCACCTGGGTCGAGGACCAGATGGTGAGGCGGCCGTCCGGCCCGTGAGCCGCCACCGCAGAGTGCTGCTCGAGGGCGGCATGGGTGCTGCCGCGGAAGTCGTACAGATCCTCCCTGACGTGGTCAGCCTCCTCGAACCCGGCGGCCACGTCCCCGAACTCGAGCGCCGCACTTCGGTGGATGTTGGGGCCCACCCCCTCGCCATGGATGAGGTGGCGCGCCTCGGCCGCCTCCCAGAGGGTGGTCGTCTCCTCGAGGGGGGTGTACTCGACCTCGATGAGCTCCAGAGCCCGCGCTGCGGTGTCGGCGTCGACCGCCGCC
>JAUYIV010000133.1 GCA_030688105.1 Actinomycetota bacterium
CGGCATGGTCGGAAAGGCTGACCGGCTTCCCATCCTGGTCGGTCAGCGTGAAGTCGGGTGCGGCGTCTCCGGTCTCGATCATGTCGTCCTCCTTGCACGGCATCTCCTGGGTTCAGCCGGCCGGCGCACTCTCCGCCCTGACCCGCAGTTGTCCGCAGGCCGCGTCGATCTCCACGCCCCGGGTGTCGCGCAGGGTGACCGTCGCGCCGTGTCTGGCGACCTCGTCGACGAATGCCTTGATCCGCTCGTCGGGCGGCCGCCGCTGAGGGGCCAGGGGTGTCGGGTTCATCGGGATCACGTTCACATGGGCATCGATCTCCTTGGCGATGGCGGCTAGCGCCCTGGCCTGATGGGCCGTGTCGTTGAGACCATCCATGAGGGTCCACTCGAGAGACACGCGGCGACCCTTCTTCTCCCGGTATCGCCGGGCTGCGGCGATCAGGTCGTCGATCGGATAGCGGCGGTTCAAGGGCACGAGCTGCTCGCGAAGATGGTCGTCGACGGCGTGGAGGCTCACCGCCAGCGTCACCGGCCACGGCTCCTCGGTCAGGCGCTCGATCCCGGGAACCACCCCGACGGTCGACACCGTGATGGACCGTCCCGAGATTCCCGCCACTTCCACCATCCGCCGAATCGACTCGCGAAGGTTGGGATAGTTGGCAAGGGGTTCACCCATCCCCATGAAGACCACGTTGGTGACCCTCTCCGGCGAACGCGGGAGCGGGTGCCTGTGCAGATGGGCGTTCGCGTATGCGACCTGGGCGAAGATCTCACCCCCGGTGAGGTGCCGGTCGAATCCGAATTGTCCCGTGGCGCAGAAGGTGCACCCCATGGCGCAACCCGCCTGGCTGCTGATGCAGAGGGTCGTGCGCCGTGGGTAACCCATCAACACCGCTTCGACGGCGGCGCCGTCGGGGCAGCGAAACAGCCACTTGACGGTGCGCCCGCCGTCGGCGACCTGCTCGTGTTCGACGCGGAACGGCCAGAGCGAGTCGGCGATCCGCTCTCGGACCTCGGTGGGGAGGTTGGTCATGTCGTCGGCGGCAAGGACCGGGTGCTCGTAGAGCCACTCCCGAAACTGGTCGACCCGATAGGCCGGTTCGCCGCTGAGGAGCGATCCGAGCTCCTCGGGGGCGATCATGTATGGGGAAGCCACCAGAGAAGGCGCGTCCGGCGAATCCTTCGTCACTCGACGAGCGCAGACGCCTGCTTGGCCCAATCCGCGGCCGTGTCCTCACCGATCTCGGCGATCTCGGCGATGCGGGCGGGCTTGGCCTTCGCCAGTGCCGCGAACGTGGTGATCCCACCTTCGATGAGCCGGGCCCGGTACACCGGGCCGATCCCTTTCACCGCGGTGAGATCGTCGGCGGCACCCCTCGCCTTTCCCGAGGCCGGCGGCACCACCCGGAACCGGGGGGCTTCTTCTGGTGTGACCGGGGTGGTCTCCGGCCCGAGGATCCGGTCCTTGAGGAGCCAGACCATCGCCACCGCGGCGGCGGCGACCCCCGCGACCACTCCTCCGATGGTTGCAGAACGGCGCATTGGGAGATTGTACGAGTCCGAGTGGGGCTATCGCACAATCGTTGCCCGTCGATCAAGAGTCAAGAGTCAAGAGTCAAGAGCCAAGACTTCCTGTTCTTGATTCTTGATTCTTGATTCTTGCGGGAAGCGGGAAGCGGGAAGCGTCTATCAAGTCCCTTGCGCCGACGCCGACGTCACCCGCGGGTCGGCGGCGCCCACCCGGGCCCCGTCCTCGGCAATCGTGATGACCGAGACCGGGCCCCAGCCCTGGGGGAAGTCGAGGCCCTTTTCGACGGCGTGACCGCGCACGCGCAGGCCGTCCACGACGTCACCGGGCATGCGGCCCTCGACCGTGATCACGGAGGCTCCCGCGCCCGCCCCCTCGGCGTGCCAGCGCGGTGACATCTCGGCCTCGGCCGGCGACAGACCGGTGTGGAGCAGCAGAGCGGCCATCTGGGCCAGATACTGCGGCTGCTGGTGTCCGCCTCTAGTCCCCAGTACCAGGGCGGCCCGGTCGCCCCGCGTCCAGAGAGTGGGGGAGAGGGTGTGCAGCGGCCGCTTTCCGGGGGCGGCTTCGTTGGGGTGGCCCGCGGCCAGGCTGAATCCACCTCCCCGGTTGTGCAGGAAGACGCCGGTCCGGCCGGCGGAGATCCCGCTCCCGATCCCGGTGAAGTTCGATTGGATCATCGAGACCGCCATGCCGTTGGCGTCGACGGCGCAGAAGTAAGCCGTTCCGCCGGGAGCCTCTCCGGGTGGCGGCCAGATCGCCACCGTGTCGGGATCGATCGACTCGAGGCGGGTGAGGATGCGCTCGGGGTCGAGCAGCTGCTCGTGGGGAGTCGGGGCGAAGCGGGGGTCGGCGACCTGGTCGTCGCGTTCCCACGCCACCGCCCGGTACGCCTCGATGACCGCGTGATGAAACTCCGGGTCTTTCGGGTCTGCCGGAGGGTCGAGTGCCTCGATCAGCATCACCGCGGCGAGCGCCAGGTAGCCCTGGCTGTTGGGCGGGACCGTCCAGGCCTGCAGGCCGAAGACGCCCGCCCCGATGGGCTCGACCCAGTCCGGCCGATTGGCGGCGAGGTCCGCGGGCTGGAGAACCCCGGAGGTCGCCTGACTGATCGCATCCGCCACCGGGCCGCGGTAGAAGGCGTCACGGCCGCCGGTGGCGATCCCCTCCAGGGTGCCCGCCAGGTCGTTGCGGCGGAGGCGCTGGGCAGGCTCGGGAGCGGAGCCATCGGGATACAGGGCGTCGGCCGAGGGCTGACCCTGGATCATGGGGGCGATGCGAACCAGGTCGCTCGCCAGCTCCACCGACACCGGGAAGCCGTCCCGACCGAGTCGAATCGCGGGGACGAGCAGTTGGTCGAGCGTCCGGGTGCCGTGCCGGTCGAGCAGCGCCTCCCAGCCGTCGACGCAGCCGGGTACCGTGATCGAGCTGGGGTCGCGCAACGGAATCGTTGCGTGACCCGCGTCCCGCAGCCGGGTGGCATCGAGGCCGGAGCCGCCGCGTCCCGACGCATTGAGCACCTCGGGCCGGTCCTCGCCGGGCCGATGGACGATGGCGAAGAGGTCCCCGCCGATCCCGCAGGTCGTTGGCAGCACCATTCCCAGGACCGCATTGGCGGCGATCATCCCGTCGACGGCGTTGCCCCCGCCATGCATCACCTCGACTGCCGCCGCCGTGGCGAGATGATGCGGGGTGACGGCCACCGCGCCGTGGCCCGCGTGGGTGGAGACGGGACGAGTCATGCCCCCGACGTTACCGGGCGATCCTCAGGTGGCAGGTGGCAGGTGGCAGGTGGCAGGTGGCAGGTGGCAGGTGGCAGGTGGCAGGTGGCGGGCGGCGGGCGGCGGAGCCACCCTGCTCACTCGAGTCGGGTGATCCGCCTGTTGAGCGCATCCAGCACGGCCCGCACCACCGTCTCGCTGTCGTCGCCGTGGCTGAGGGCGGATCCGACCGAGACCTCCTCGCCCCGCTCACCCGTCGAGACGATCACCACGACCATCACCGTGCGCATGCCGATTGTGGGCGCCCCGACGGAGTCGAGCGCCAGCGCCTCGCCGGGGAGGAGATCCTCGATTGCCCGGAGACCCGCCTCGCCGACGAGCCGGTATCTCGCGGATTGGGCGGCGGGGCCGGTGGCGGTACCGATGTACTCCTCGCCATGCCAGCCGAGGGTCACCGCGACGGTGGTCTTGGCCCCTTCGGGGATCTCGTGCACGCCCTTGATCGCCGGCCGGTCCTCGCCGGGGTCGAGACGCTCCGGCCCGATCTGCACGACTGAGATCGCCCGCCGGTCGATGGTGATCCCGAAGCGGGCCAGCGCCAGGGACTGAACGTCGCGCACGACCTGCTTGGGAGCCTTGTCGAGCGCGGCCAGCACGTGCACTTCGCGGATGCCGTCCTTGCCGCCGACGATGCGGATCGCGTTGATCGAGGGCAGACGAGCGAGCGTCTCCTCGAGCTCCTGGATGTCCACCAACCCGACTCCCGATTCCCCCGGACCGATCCTTCCGCCACGAAGCGTAGTCAAGGCGGACACCGACTGTCATGAGAACGCGAAATTCGCTTGGAGGTCGCCTGA
>JAUYIV010000149.1 GCA_030688105.1 Actinomycetota bacterium
GTGCCTGAAATGGAGCGCGATGTGCGGCGACGTTCGGCGATTGTCGGAGGGTGGAAACAGCCGACATGCAGGGACTACAAATCATGGAGCTAGCCGGACTCGAACCGGCGACCTCCTGGGTGCGATCCAGGCGCTCTTCCAACTGAGCTATAGCCCCGCGGAGGGGTTGGGAGGATCGTCCCATTGCCCTCGCAGACGCAAGGATAACCGCATAGTCTTTAGGTTCCCCGGGGAGTGGTTATGGGCATTCTTGACGAGGCAATCCGCGAGCATCTGGATCTGAAGCGCCAGCACGGCGCCGACGACTCCGAGCTGAAGCAGCTCGAGGACGAGGCGTTCGGCCCTGGCGATCGCCCAGGCGACGAGGCGGCGCAGCCGGATCCGCTCTCCGAGGCGCCGACCGAATTCATGGCCCAGCCAGGGACTCCCGGCGAGGAGGCGCCAGCCGAAGAGACATCGCTGCGGCAGGAAGCCGCCGCCCGGATTGGGGACCTTCAGGAGCCGCCTGAGCCGCCTGAGGAGGCAGCAGCTGAAGAGCCTGCCGAGGAGGCTGAGCCGGCTGCGGAGGAGCAGTCCGCGGCGGAACACGAGGCCATTCCCGACACTCGCGCGTATTCCCCCGCCGATGAGGCGGTTGCGGCAGAGGCAGCGGAGAGGCCGGTCGCGGATGAGCCGGAAGAGGCCCTAGAGCCGTCCACTTCCGGTCCCTCGACCGAGGAACGGGAGGCGATCTCCGAGCAGCCGACCGAGATGTACGACGTCGAAGCGGAGCTCGGGGGAGCCGCACCGCAGCCGCAGGCCCCGGCCGAGCCCGAGGAGGAGCTGCCCGAGGAGGAAGAGGACGACGACTTCTGGGACGAAAAGCGCCTCTCCGACGAGCTGGACCAGGCGCTGGAAGCCCCGCTCGACTCCGAGGAGGAGCCGGACGAGGAGGACGAGGGCACGCCGGCCGACGAGGGCGAGGAGGACGACGTGCAGGCGTCCACCGCCCGCGACGAGGACGTGTTGGAGGAGACGCCGGACTTCCTCGAGGAGTCGCCGGAGGACGACGAGCTCTGGTTCGAGCAGAAGCCTCCGAAGGACTTCGACTTCGACGATTAGGACCGGTGCCGCCTCTTCTGTAGCTTGGCCGGATCGCCGCCGAAGCCGCCATAGAGGCCAGCGGTCTCTGTAAGTCCTACGGGGACGTGCGGGCGCTCGAACAGGTCGACCTGCATGCCCCGGCCGGGACGGTGCTGGGCCTGCTGGGACCCAACGGGGCAGGCAAGCCGACCGCCGTCCGCATCCTCACCACCCTGCTCCGCCCCGACGGCGGCAGCGCCCGGGTCGCCGGCCTCGACGTCGTCCACCAGGCGGGCGAGCTGCGGAGCAGGATCGGCCTCGCCGGCCAGTACGCGGCGGTCGACGAGAACCTGACCGGTGCCGAGAACCTGGAGATGGTCGGCCGCCTCTACCACCTGCCGAAGGGGGAGCCGCGCCGTCGCGCGGCGGAGCTGCTGGAGCGCTTCGAGCTCACCGACGCGGCCAGCCGCCTGGTGCGGACCTACTCTGGCGGGATGCGCCGCCGGCTCGACCTGGCGGCGGCGCTGGTCGCCCGCCCGCCGGTCCTTTTCCTCGACGAGCCGACCACCGGCCTCGACCCGCGCAGCCGGATCGGCCTCTGGGAGACGATCGAGGGACGGGTCGCAGCGGGCACCACGGTGCTGCTCACCACGCAGTACCTCGACGAGGCGGACCGGCTCGCCGACAGGATCGCCGTGATCGACCGCGGCGAGGTGATCGCGACGGGAAGCGCCGACGAGCTGAAGGACCAGGTCGGGGGCGAGCGCCTCGACGTGACCCTCGAGGACCGCAGCCAGCTCGACGCCGCGACCGCGGCGCTGGAGCCGCTCGCCTCGGATCGTCCGCCGGCGGCGATCGACGGCGCCCTGTGCGTGCCCCTCAACCACCGCCAAGGGGCGATCGCCGAGGCGGTGCGCAGGCTCGACGATGCCGGGATCGGGATCGAGGACGTGGCGATGCACCGGCCGACGCTCGACGATGTCTTTCTCGCCCTCACCGGCCGCGCCGCGGAGCGGAGCGAAGGCGAGGAAGCCGAGGGAGAGGGCGCCGGGTGAGCCGCCTCCGCAACAACGTGTCGGACACCCTGGTGCTGGCGAAGCGGGCCTTCCTGCGCATCCCGCGCGCTCCCGACCTGCTGCTCTCCTTCACCGTGCAGCCGATCATGTTCGTGCTGCTCTTCGTCTACGTCTTCGGCGGCGCGATCAACACCCCGGGCTACGACTACGTCGACTTCCTGATCCCGGGGATCATCGTGCAGACGATGGCCTTCGGTGGCTTCGTCACCGCCCTCGGTCTCGCCGAGGACCTGAGGAAAGGACTGGTCGATCGCTTCCGCTCGCTGCCGATGTCGCGCTCGGCGGTGCTGGCCGGCCGCACCCAGGCCGACATCGGCACCAACCTGATCTCGCTGGCGATCATGATCACAGTCGGCCTCCTGGCCGGCTTCTCCTTCGACGCTCCGGTGGCCCACATTGCCGCCGGGATCGCCCTGATGCTGCTCTTCGGCTACGCCTTCTCGTGGGTCTTCGCCTTCATCGGCCTCACCTCGTCCTCGCCCGAGGCGTCGCAGTCGTTCGGCTTCATCGTGATCTTCCCGCTCACCTTCATCTCCTCGGCCTTCGTCCCCGTCGAGTCGATGCCAGCGGCGCTGCAGGCATTCGCCGAAGTCAACCCGTTC
>JAUYIV010000166.1 GCA_030688105.1 Actinomycetota bacterium
CGAATCGGAGCATGTCGAGCAGCATGGCGACCCCGACCAGGGCGAACACCACCTTCAAACCCCAGCGCCGGTGCAGCCAGACCGTGGCCGGCGCCAGCGCCACCAGGACCGCGTAGACGCCGAGGAACCACAGCGGGCTGACGATCAGCAGCACCGCGCTCGAGATCCACGGGACGTCCTTGACCAGCCCGATGATCGCCCCGACGGCCACCCAGGCCATCACCACCCCGAGCGCCGGAACCACCAGTCGCCGCCACCTCGTCACGGCGAAGCGCCACCAGGTGACACCTCGGTTTCTGGCCCGCTCCCACGACCGAAAATGGATGTAGCCCCCTGCGAAGAAGAAGAGCGGGACCACCTGGAGCACCCAGGTCAGGGCCCATAGGCCGGGAGTGGTGCCGATCGGGTTGTTGGCCTTCACCTGATCCGGTCGGAACTCGAGGATGGTGAACGCCCAGTGGAAGAGCACCACGACGATGAGGCTCGCCGCCCGGAGGAAGTCGAGGTAGACCTCGCGATCCGACGGACGATCTGCGATGGCGTCAGACGGGGGCGGCATCGGCGGAGGGTACTTGCGAGGGGTGGGCGGCGGCGCCGAGGGCCGAAATCCCCACCCCCGCACCGTCAGCGGATGCGCGGTCGGCCGAGGAGCCGTCAGCTCACTCGGCGGGCTCGATCCCGGCCAGCCGCGCGGCGAGCCGCTTCTTGCCCTCGATATTGGAGCCCCGTTCGATGACGATGCGTTGCGCCTGCGGTGACCCGGCTCCGTGGAGGGACTCGGTGAGATACCCCACCGCATTGCGACCCATCGTCATGTTCTCGATGAGGCGCAGCGCCCGGACGCGGTCGATGGTCGGCACTCCGGGTCGCCCCTTGAAGTACTTCTCGAGCACCGGCCCGATGTCGGGGTTGTCAAAGTCCTGCTCGGAGGGCAGGGTGACGACCGCCCCGCCGGCGAGGTCCTGGGCCAGCCGCGCCAGCTCGTACGGGTAGCGGGTGACGTTGAGCTTGCACGAGTTGGCCAGCAGGGAGTCCGGTTCCCAGTTGCCCGCCGCTCGCTGGATCGATTCGTGCGAGGCCGCCATCCCGAGGCCGTAGATCGTCTCGTTCAGGTGCGACATCTCGACCAGCTTGTCTCGTATGTGAGATGCCTTGGGCACGCCGTTGTAGTCGGCGATCAGGGCGGCGGCACCGATGAGCACGTCGCCGACGCCGGACTTGCACACGTACGAACGGCGGTGATAGGCGGTAAAACGCTCCACCAGCTCGGCGGCGAACTCCGTCTCCCCATCCATGAATACGTGATCCGAGGGCACGAACACGTCGTCGAACACCACCAGTGCCTCTTGGCCGGCGAACTGGGCGTTGCCGACGTCGATGTCGCCCTCCATGCTCCGGGTGTCGCTCGACTGGCGGCCGTACACGTAGGTGATCCCCGGTGCGTCCACGGGGAGGGCACACACGACGGCGTAGTCGCCATCCTCGGGAGAGAGCCGCGCCGTGGGCATGACGAGCGTCCAATGCGAGTTGATCGCCCCGGTCTGATGGGCCTTGGCGCCGCGGATGACGACGCCATCCGGCCGGCGATCGACGAGGTGGAGGTAGAGGTCGGGGTCGGCCTGGCCGGCGGGCCCCTTGCTGCGGTCGCCCTTCACATCGGTCATGGCGCCCCCGATCACCACGTTGAGCCGCTGCATCTCGGTGAGCCAGACCGCAAAGCGTTCGTGATAGGAGGTCCCGTGGGCCTCGTCGATGTCAAAGGTGAGCGAGAACAGCGCGTTGACGGCATCCATGCCGACGCACCTCTGGAAGCAGGTGCCGGTCAGTTGGCCGAGCCGGCGTTGCATCCGGTTCTGGGCGACGACATCGTCGGCGCTCCTGGTGACATGGAGGAAGCGATTCACCGTCCCCCCGATCAGGTCGGAGGGGGCGGCGGCGAGGTCGGGATCGTCGACGGCGAGGTCATACGTCGCGGCGATGGCGTTTATCGACGGGCGGATGATGGGATGGTCGGCGGGCTCGGAGATCCGCTTCCCGAAGAGGTAGACGTCGAGCTCGCGTCCGTGCAGGCTCTCGATGTAGTCGGCGCCATTTCGGATCGGGTCGCCGCGCTTCCAGGCCATGGCTTGGAGGGTACCCCCGGCGCCGCCAGGAGACTTTCCGGCGAGGCCGAGTGCCTACACTCTGGCCGCAGGAAGCGGGAGCGGTGTTGAGCACAGGATTCGAACGAGGTCGCCTTGGCTGACCCCCGACCCGTTCCCGATCGAGATCCTCGGGCCCCCATTGCGGGGGCCTTTTTCTTGGAGGGGCGGCAGTCGTGACCAGGCTTCGGCTTCCCGGCCTGGTGGATGTGCACACCCACATGCGCGATCCCGGCCAGACCCACAAGGAAGACTGGTCGACGGGCACCGCGGCAGCGCTCGCCGGTGGGTTCACGACGGTGCTGGCGATGCCCAATACCAACCCGCCCGTCGTCGATCGACGCACACTCGATGGTGCGCTTGCCGCCGCCGCGGCGGGCGCCCGCTGCGACTACGGCCAATACGTTGGAGCCACCGAAACCAACGCCGGCGAGGCGGCCGCACTGGCTCCCGAGGCAGCCGGGCTCAAGATGTACCTCGACTCGACCTTCGGTGAGCTGCGGCTGCCCGAACCCGCGGCCTGGTCCCGCCATCTCGAGGCCTGGCCGGAGGACCGTCCGGTGGCGGTGCACGCCGAGGGATCGACGCTCGAAGCGGTGTTGCTGATGGCGACCAGGCTCGAACGGCCGATCCACGTCTGCCATCTGTCGACGGAACAGGAGGTGCTACTGGTTATCGAGGCCCGAGAGCGCGGGCTGGCGGTGACCTGTGAGGTCACCCCCCATCACCTATTCCTCGATGCATCCGATGCCACCCGGATGGGAGGCCCCGCCGCAGTGCGTCCTCCACTCGCCACGGCGGCGGATCGCGAGGCGCTGTGGCGGCACCTCGCCGACATCGACTGCTTTGCCACCGACCACGCCCCCCACACCTGGGCCGAGAAAACCTCCGACACCCCCCCGCCGGGGTTTCCGGGGCTGGAGACGGTCGTCGCCTTGTTGCTCGGCGCCGTGGACGAAGGCCGGCTGGCGATCGACGACCTGGTCCTCCGCCTCCACGACAATCCCATGCGGATATTCGGGCTACCCGACCAGGCCGACACGGTGGTCGAGGTCGACACCGCTGAGACGTGGACGGTGCACGGGCCCGACCTGCACACCAGAGCGGCGTGGTCGCCATTCGAGGGACGCAGGTTGCTCGGGCGGGTGATCGGGGTCACCCTGAGGGGCGTCGAGGTGTATCGGGAGGGCGAGGTGCTCGCCGCCCCGGGATTCGGACGGAAGGCGCGCGCAAAGGAGCCGGAATGAATTTGGAGTCGACAACCCGGACACACCTTCCCTTCGGGGACAAGCACGACTCCCCGTTCTACGGGCGCGACATCGTGTCGGTGCGGCAGTTCGACGAGGACGACCTCGATTACATCTTCGAGGTCGCCCACGAGATGCAGGCGATGGTCGCCAGGGTGGGAACCTTCGACCTGCTCAAGGGAAAGCTGCTCGCCAACCTGTTCTACGAGCCCTCCACCCGGACCTCGTCCTCGTTCACCGCGGCGATGGAGCGCCTCGGCGGAAGCGTGATCCCCATCAACGAGGTCCGCTACTCGTCGGTGTCGAAGGGCGAGTCGCTGCCCGACACCGTGCGCACCCTCGAGCGCTACGCCGACGTGATCGTCCTGCGGCACCCCGATGTCGGTGCCTCTGCCGAGGCGGCGAGATACGCCTCGAAGCCGATCATCAATGCCGGTGACGGCGTCGGAGAACACCCCACCCAGGCGCTGCTGGACCTGTTCACCATCCAGGAGGAGCTCGATGCGGTCAACGGGCTGACCGTGACCATGGTCGGTGACCTCAAGTACGGGCGAACGGTCCACTCGCTCTCCCGCTTGCTCTCGAAGTTCGACGTCGCGCTCAACCTGGTGTCTCCAGAGATCCTCCGCATGCCCGCAGAGATCCTCGAGGAGCTCGCAGAGTCGGGTACTCCCTTCTCCGAGCACGACGCCCTCGATCCGGTGATACCGGCGACGGATGTCCTGTACGTGACCCGGGTGCAGAAGGAGCGATTCGAGAAGGAGGCCGCCTACGAAGCGGTGAAGGACGCCTTCGTGGTGACACCGGCCACACTGGAGGCCGCAAAGAAACTGATGATCGTGATGCACCCGCTTCCGAGGGTCAACGAGATAAGCATGGAGGTCGACGCCGATCCACGCGCCGCCTACTTCAGGCAGATGGAGTACGGCATGTACGTCCGGATGGCGTTGCTGGCAATGGTGCTGGGCAAGGCGTGAAGGCGTTCTTCGAAGCCCTCGACGAGCGGTCGCGCTCCGCCGACTCGCTGCTGTGCGTGGGGATCGACCCGCGGGCCAAGAACGCCGAGGAGGCCCGGAAAGTGTCGCTGGACCTGATCGCGGCGACCGCCCCGGCCGCGGCGGCGTTCAAGGCGAATGCCGCCTTCTTCGAGGCGCATGGCCCCGCCGGGATCGAGGCGCTGATCGAGGTGGTCGGCGCCGTCCCCGAGGAGATCCCGGTGATCCTCGACGCCAAGATCGGCGACATCGCCTCGACCGCCGCCGCCTACGCCGAGGCGTGCTTCGGGGTGATCGGGGCTGGATCGGTCACCGTGAACCCGTATCTGGGCCGGGACTCGGTCGACCCCTTCCTGGCTCACCCGGGCCGCGGGGTCTGGGTGCTGTGCCGCACCTCGAACCCCAGCGGAGCCGAGCTGCAGGACGACACCCTCGACAGCGGCGAGCTGGTCCACGAACGGGTCGCCCGTCTCGCCACGGAGTGGGCCGGACCGGCCCGGCTGGGCCTGGTGGTCGGGGCGACCCAGCCGGAGGCCCTGGCCGGGATCCGCGCCATCGCACCGGAACACTGGATCCTTGCCCCCGGGGTAGGCCCTCAGGGGGGTGAGACCGATGCCGTGGCCGCGGCGCTGCGCGCCGACGCCCGGGGGGTCCTCGTCCCGTCGTCCCGGCTCGTGGGCGGGGCGTCCGATCCCGGCGCGATGGCGGCCGACCTTCGGGACGCCCTCCGGGCCATCCGCCCCAAGGCGGTCCCCGCCCGTAACCGGGGTCTCGCGGTCGACCTCCACTCCTCCGGGTGCGTCCGCTTCGGCGAGTTCACCTTGCGGTCGGGAGTGGTCTCCCCGATCTACGTGGATCTTCGCCGGCTGTCGGGCCGCCCCGGGTTGCTGCGCAGGGTGGCTGCCTCCTATGGGTCGGTGCTGGGGCGGCTGGCATACGACCACGTCGGGGCGGTGCCCTACGGGGCGCTGCCTCTCGCCACTGCGGTCGCCCTCGACCGTTCGAAATCGCTCGTCTGGCCGAGGCGCGAGTCGAAGGAGCACGGCACCGGAGCCCGCGTGGAGGGGGAGTGGCGCCCCGGAGACCGGGTGGTCCTCGTCGACGACGTCGTCACCACCGGGGCCAGCGCGCTGGAGGCGGCCGGTCTCGTGCGCGAGGCCGGGCTGATCGTCGAGCACCTCGTAGTCCTCATCGAGCGCGACCCCGGGGCCGGATCGGCCCTCGCCGATGCCGGGATCACCCTCCACGCCATCACGACGCTGGAGTCGCTGGTCGAGGATCTCGGCGCCGCCGGCGCCATCGGCGAGGACGAGCGCCGCACGGTCGCCGCCTTCCTGGCCGGGCGGTGATGTACCGCGTCCTGCGCGCCCTCGGGTTCCGACTCGATCCCGAACGGGCCCATCGGCTGGCGCTGAGAGCGGTCCGGCTGGCCAGGCCCTACCCGCGGCGCCGGCGCCGTTTCGAGGTTGCCCCGGTCGAGGTGCTCGGTCTGCGGTTTCGCAACCCGATCGGGCTCGCCGCCGGCTACGACAAGGACGGCTCTGCCTGGAAGGCGCTCGCCGCGCTCGGATTCGGGCACATCGAGGTGGGCACCGTCACCCCGAGGCAGCAGTCGGGAAGCCCGCGACCGAGGGTCCATCGGCTTCGCGAGCAGGGCGCGCTCGTCAACCGGATGGGCTTTCCCAGCGCCGGATCGGAGGCCGTCGCCCGGCGCCTCGATTCGAAGCGGCCGGGTGGGGTGGTGCTGGGCGTCTCGATCGGACCGAATGCCGACACCCCGGCCGACGCTCGTGTCGACGACTACCTCCAGCTGATCGACCGGTTTGCACCCCTGGCCGACTACCTGGCGGTCAATGTCTCCTCGCCCAACACCCCGGCGTTGCGCGCCCTGGAGGACTCGCTGGGCCCCCTGCTCCAGACCCTCGCCGAACGTCGCGACGATTGGGTGGGCCGACTGGGGCGGCCCCTGCCCCTCGTCGTGAAGCTCTCACCGGACTCCGACGCCCTCGAGGGCTCGATCCGCGACGCCGAGTCCGCCGGAGCCGACGGATTCATCGTCGGCAACACCACCATCGCCCGGCCCGGGGTCGCCGAATCCCTCCCCGGAGGGTTGAGCGGAGCGCCCCTGGGGCCCATCGCCCTCGACCGACTCCGGCGGGCAGTCATCACCACCCGTCTCCCGGTGATCGCGTCCGGCGGGGTGATGACGCCCGACGACGTCGTGGAGCGCCTCGCCACGGGAGCGGCCCTCGTCCAGTTGTATACGGGATTGGTCTACGCCGGCCCCGGACTTCTCAAGAGAAGCCTGGAGCGGCTGGGCGGGTAGACGCGCTTCTTCTCAGGTTTTCGCGAACTCGACCGATTTCCTCTCTCGAACGCCGCCGGCGCAGGGAGTGCCCGGCCGGCGGCGAGAGCCCATGGAGGAACCAATGCGTGGAGTCAGCCGCGTGCTCATCGTGGGGCTGGCGACGGTCGCCAGTCTTGGCGGGGCGCCGCTCGCCTCCGCCGACCACCAGGCGCCCTTCGATGGGCCCAC
>JAUYIV010000174.1 GCA_030688105.1 Actinomycetota bacterium
GGGCACGCCAAACAAGGGTGATGGGACCGATCCTGCAACCCGTCGTGGCGGCTGATGTCCCACCCGCGGGCAGAGTGGCGGGAGGCGGGAGGCTGTATTGCGGGAGGCGGGAGGCGGGAGGCGGTCTGCGGCCTCACCGCACGGGCCGGTGGAGAGACCACAGGACCTCTTGCCGCTGCGACCGCCGAAGCGGCAGGCCGGGATGCGACCATATGTACTCGGCGATCCGATCTCCGGGGACCACCCCGAGCCGATCGAGCTGGTGGCGATCTCCCTCCAGGGCGGCCACGAGGATCGGGTAGGCGAACAGCATCCCTCTGGCCTCTCGGCGGAGCAGGTACGCGGCGCGGACCGCTTCCTTCACCGGCGTCGTCACTCTCACGCCGGCTCGGTAGATGCCGTCATCGGTGGGGATCGCGGGTTGCGGGTCGGGGTCCACCACGACCGTGAACACCCCGTTGGGCCCCACGACCACGTGATCGAGCCGCGCTCCCGCGACGGACACCTGGTCGACGACGGTCCACTCGGCGGGAAGCCGCTCCAGCCCGGCGCGCGGCCACGAGACGGGAGTGGCGAGGGCATGGTCGTCCGCCCAGGCGCCATGGAGGGCGATCACTTCGGCCATGGAGGTCGCATCGGCGCACCCGGCCATCGGCTTGAGGGCGGGTACGCTGCTGCGATGGAGGCCCCGGTCAGGATCGAGATCGATCGCGGGGCCTTGGGCTTGGCCTGGGAGGACGGCACCACCAGCTCGATTCCCGCAGCCGCGCTCCGGACGGCCTGCCCATGTGCCGGATGCCGGGCGGGCGCTCCCTTCACCGGGCACCCCACCATCGAGTCGGCACGGATCGTCGGCGACTACGCGGTGGGGATCGTCTTCGGGCCCGATGGGCACGCCACCGGGATCTTTTCGTACGACCTGCTGCGATCCCTGGCGGCCGAATCGTGACCGGATCTCTTCCCGACACACCGCGGCCGGCGATCGAGTCCGCCATCTCGACCCTGGCGTCGTCCGCCCGAACGTGGGCGGAGCTCCCGGTGGCGGACAAGGCTGGCCGGCTGCGCGATCTGAGGTCCCGCTTTGCGGAGGTGGCCGACGACATCGTGGCTGCCGGTCTCGCCGCCAAGGATCTCGACGAGCGCTACGCCGGCGAGGAGTGGGTCAGCGGCCCGCTCAGCGTGATCCGAACGATGCGTTTCCTCGAGGACTCCCTGGCGGGAATCGCCGCCACCGGCCGGGTCCCGATCTCGGATAGTGCGATCCGGGAGCGCCCGGACGGGCAGGTTGCGGTCGACGTGCTTCCCGGCGACGGGTGGGACCGGGTCCTCTACCCCAGGTGGCGGGCCGAAGTGAGGATGGAACCGGGCATCCCGCTGTCGGCGGCGAGGTCTCACATCGGAGGGATTCACACCAAGCCGGGGACCGCCACGCCGGCAGTCGCCGCGGTGCTGGGGGCGGGGAACGTTTCCAGCATCACCCCTCTCGATGTGATCCACAAGCTCTTCGTCGAAGGCCATGTGGTGATCGCGAAGTGCCACCCCATGAACGAGTACATCGGCGCCCATCTCGAGTCTGCATTCGCGACGCTCGTCGAAGAGGGGGCCGTCCGGTTCGTGTATGGGGGCCCCGAGGTGGGTCGCCTCCTCACCGATCATGGTGGAGTCGACGAGGTCCATGTGACCGGTTCGGAGCGCACCCACGACGCAATCGTGTGGGGGACGGGCGACGAGGCGGCCGAACGACGGTCCCGGGGCCGGCCGAGGCTCACCAAGCGCGTCACCAGCGAGTTGGGCAACGTGAGCCCGGTCATCGTGGTCCCGGGGAGCTGGAGTGCCCGGCAGCTGCGCCACCAGGCCGAGCACGTCACGACGCAGGTGCTCCACAACGCCGGCCACAACTGCAATGCCGCCGAGGTACTGGTGCTGCCTGAGGCGTGGCCACAGCGCGCGGAGTTCGTGGACGCCATCGCCAGCGCGATGGAGTCCCGGCCTCCTCGCGGGGCCTACTACCCGGGCTCCGGGGATCGGTTCGACCGGGTGATCGGATCCGGATCGCGGGTCAGGGTGTTTGGCGAGCGGCGACTCGGTTCGGTCCCCTCGGCGATCGTGGAGGATGTCGACCCCGACGTGAACTCACCGGCATTCGGCGAGGAGGCCTTCTGCCACGTGCTCGCCACCACTCTGATCGCTGCCGACGACCCGGTCGAGTATCTGGACAGGGTCGAAAGCTTCTGCAACGAGCACCTGCGCGGCACCCTCAACGCCACCCTCCTCGTCGATCCCTTGACCGCGAGGTCGCTAGGGCCGCGGCTGGCGCGGACCGTCACTGCCCTCCGATACGGCACCGTCGCGGTCAATGTCTGGGCCGCTGCCGGGTTTCCGCTGGGAGTCGTCCCATGGGGGGCCTATCCCGGCCACACGCTGGATGACGTCCAGAGCGGGGTCGGCTTCGTCCACAATGCCCGCTTGATCGATCGGCCGGAGAAGACGGTCATCCGCGCTCCGTTCGTTCAGATCCCGACGCCACCATGGTCGGTGTTCCATCGTCGTAGCGGGCCGGCCCTTCGGGCGGCGACCCGGTTCGAAGCGGCCCCAGGCCCTCTGCGACTGGCGAAGCTGCTCGGCCCGGCAATGCGGGGCTGAGGAGGCTGGAGGCTGCCGGCTACCGGCTGCCGGCTGCCGGCTGCCGGCAAGAGGGGGCCAACCCGGTCGCCCGTCGCCGGTTGGCCGTTGCCCGTCCCGCCAGATAGCGCCCGTCCGGCCTCCCGCCTCCGGGTTTCTTGCTGGAGGCTGGAGGCTGGAGGCCGGGTTGACGATGGCCGTCAGGCCATCGTCAACCCCTTGTAACTCTCGGCGAACCCTTCGGCGAGCAGCGCCGCGCCGAGGGCCGTCGTCCTCGCCGGGTCGCCGTCCACCGTGGCCAAGACCATCCTGCGGAGGCGCCCCCGGGCGAGGGTGCGCAGCCCGTCGGCCGCCGACCTCAGGTCGTCGGCATCCGACGAGAACGTCAGCACCGTCCTTCCCCGGCGCTCGACGAACCCCACCAGCCGCCCGTCGCGAATGATCACGTAGGCCCCGGCAGAACGGGACGGCCGGCCGTCGTGAGGCGGCCAGGGGATGGCGGCCCCGAATGGGTTGGCCGGATCGGTCGCGGCGAGGACGACGGGTGCATTCTGATCGACGGGTGCCCTCAGGCGGTCGATGGCGCCGGGAAGCGCAAACTGTGACCCCCCGAGCCCTTCGACGAAGTACCCCCGGCGGATCCGCCCGGCTTCCTCGAGTGCCGAGAGCACCGGGTACAGGCCGGCGAATCCTCCAGGGACTCCCTCGACCAGGACGGCATCGCGGACGACGATTCCATGACGCTCGAGCATCTGATCGGCACGGGCCGCCTGCACCGCGGTGTCGGAGGGTGGGGCCTGGAGCAGGTCGGTGACGAGATACCAGCGACCCGAGCCCGACGGTGGTGCAGAGCCGCCGGGAAGCACCGGCTTCGCGCCGGGCACCTTCCGGACCCGGCCCCAAAGGAAGGCGCGGAGTGGGGCCAGGGTGTCATTGGTCACCTCCCCGGCCCATACGAGGTCCCAGATGGCGGCCAGCGTCGATTCGGGATCGCCCCCTCCCGCGGCCTCGTAGAGATCGCGGAAAAAGGAGGCCCCGCGCCCGCCGAGCCATGCCCGGATCCGCTCGTGAGCCGGGCCTTCCGGCGTGGAGTCGCCGGTGGCCCAGTGGAGCGCGGGCACGTGATCGCGGAGGTAGAGGGCGACTCGCCCGTCGCGCCCACCGAGGGGTCCCCGCCCGACCCACACCACCTCACCCGATGCGGTCAATGAGTCGAGCAGGTCGGGGGAGTAGTCGAGCCTCGCGGCGAGGATGTCGCCCTCGAGGGTCGAGGCCGGCAAGGCGGTGCCCTGGATCCGCCTGATCACGTCGAGGACCCGGCCGGGCGACGATCCCCTCGCCCCGATGCCGTGCCAGGCCACCGTAAAGCGGCCGAACGCATCATGGTCGACGGCCTCGACCCCCCGTCGCAGGGCCGCCAGGGAGCGCCGCCGCAGCCTCTGCAGCACCTCGGCATCGACCCATTCGCGTTCGTGGCCGCCGGGGCGGAACGCCCCGCGCTCGAGGCGGTTGCGGCCCTCGAGGGCCTCGAGCGCCGTCACCACGGCACCGATGGGGAGACCGAGATCCGCGGCGGCACCCGCGGAGGTGAAGGGGCCTCTGGTGCGGGCGTATCTCGACAGGACGTCTCCCAATGGGTCGGCCACCGGCTCCAGAAAGGCTTCCGGGAGGCCCTGCGGTGGCTGGGCTCCCAAGGCGTCGCGGAGGCGGGCCGCATCCTCGGCGATCGCCCAGCGCGTCGCGCCGCGGAGGGTGACCTTGATGACTCGCCGCGCCGACTCGAGCTCCGCAAGGTCGGTTTCCGCAGTGGACGGGTCGGTGACTCGATCCGCCACCTCGTCGAACGTGAGGGGACCGAGGTGGCGCAGCAGGTCGGCCACTCCATCGGCTCCCGTCGCCTTGGTGCCGGCGGCGATCCGCTGCAGCTCCGCTTCGACCGAGGCGACGGCGTCGCCATCCAGGAGGTCACGCAGAGCCGGCTCTCCCAGCAACTCCCGCAGCAGGGTCCGGTCGATGGTGAGCGCCATCGCCCGGCGCTCGGCGAGGGGTGCGTCGTACTCGTACATGAACGAGGCCACGAAATCGAAGGTGAGCGAGGTGGCAAAGGGGCTCGGCCCCGCCGTCTCGGCGACGGAGACGCCGATCCTCCGCGCCCGGACATCGGTGAGAAGCCCGCGAAGCGCCGGGAGGTCGAAGTGCTCCTGCAGGACCTCCCGATAGGTCTCGAGGACGATGGGGAAGGTCGGGTAGCGTCGGGCGGCGTCGAGCAGGCTGGTGGATCGCCTCCGTTGCAGCCAGAGCGGGGTCCGTTTCCCCGGGCGTCGGCGGGGCAGCAGCAGCGCCCGGCCGGCCGCCTCGCGAAAGCGCCCGGTGAACAGCGCACTGTTCCCCACCTCATCGACCACGAGCCGCTCGACCTCGTCGGGATCGATCACCAGCTCGTCGGCATCGGGAACCTCGTCGGCATCGGGGAAGCGGACGATGATGCCGTCATCCGACCAGACGGCGTCGACCTCGAGCCCGTGGCGCTCGCGCATGAGCCTCGTGATGGCGAGCGCCCAGGGGGCATGGACCCTGGCCCCGAACGGCGAGAGCAGGACGAGCCGCCAGTCGCCGATCTCGTCGCGGAACTTCTGGACCACGATCGTGCGGTCGGTGGGCACAGAACCGGTCGCTTCCCGCTCTTCGGCCAGGAATCCGACGAGATTGGCCGCGGCGCGGGGGTCGAGGTGGTACCGGGTTTCGAGAAGGCGCCGGCTCTCCTCGGGTTCGAGGCCGTCGATCTCGCGGATGAACTCGCCGAGGGCGCGCCCGGTCTCGAGGGGACGGCCCTGGCTGTCGCCATGCCAGAAGGGCAGGCGGGCGGCGCGCTCGCCGGGGGCGGGCACCACCGCCACCCGATCGTGGGTGATCTCGGCGACCCGCCATGACGACGAGCCGAGCACGAAGACGTCGCCGACCCGGCTCTCGTACACCATCTCCTCGTCCAGCTCGCCGACCCTGCCGCCTTCGGGCAGCACGACGGGGAACAGGCCGCGGTCCGGGATGGTGCCGGCGTTGGTGACTGCCAGGAGCCGGGCGTTGCCGCGAGCCGTGAGCGCCCCGGTGATGCGGTCCCATGTGAGGCGGGGCCTCAACTCGGCGAAGTCGTCCGAGGGATATCGCCCGGCGAGCATGTCCAGGACGGCCTCGTACGGACCGCGCCCCAAGTCGCGGTACGAGGCGGCGCCCCGGACCATGCTGTAGAGCTCTTCGACCTCCCGGGCTTCGACGGCGACACAGGCAACGACCTGCTGGGCGAGCACGTCGAGGGGATTCGCCGGGATCTTGGTCTCCTCGATGAGCCCGCGATGCATCCTCTCGACGATGAGGGTGGCTTCGAGGAGGTCGCCCCGGTGCTTGGGGAACACCCGTGCCCGGCTGGGCACACCGACCTGGTGGCCCGCACGGCCGACGCGTTGGAGCCCGCGGGCGACCGTGGTCGGCGACTCGACGAGGATCACCAGGTCGACCGCCTCCATGTCGATACCCAGTTCGAGCGAAGACGTGGCCACGACACACCGGAGCGCCCCCGACTTCAGGGCGTCCTCGATCTCGACCCGCTGCTCTCGCGACACCGAACCGTGGTGAGCGCGAGCGATCTCATCTCCCGCGAGGTCGTTCAGGGATGCCGCAATGCGTTCGACCAGGCCGCGGCTGTTCGAGAAGACGATGGTCGAGCGATGCTCCAGCACCAGGTCGAGAATCTTCGGATAGACCGCGGGCCAGATGGATCGGGTCGGCATGCCCTCGTCGTCCACCGTGTCGGGGCGAGCCATGTCGTCGACGGGGACGACGATCTCGATCTCGAGCACGGCGTCCGAGGCGGCATCGACGATCTCGACGGGGCGGGGGCGCCACTCGCCGTCTTCGACCGTGCCCCCTCCGAGGAACTCGCCGATCGCCTCCAATGGGCGTTGGGTGGCGCTCAACCCGATGCGCTGCGGGGAGGCGCGAGTGATCTCCTCGAGCCGCTCCAGGCTCAAGGCGAGGTGGGCGCCGCGCTTACTCCCGGCGATGGCGTGCACCTCGTCGATGATCACCCACCGCACCGCGGCAAGGACTTCGCGTACCTGTGAGGTGAGCATCAGGAAGAGGCTCTCGGGGGTGGTGATCAACACGTCCGGCGGGTGGCGGATCATCCGCCGCCGTTCATCGGGCGGCGTGTCCCCGGTACGCAGCGCGGTCGAGATCTCGGGCACCTCGACGCCCATGGATCTGGCGGCGTTGGCGATTCCGCGGAGGGGTGCCCGGAGATTCCGCTCGATGTCGTAGGCGAGCGCCTTCATGGGGGAGACGTAGAGCACCCGGCAGCGCTCGCGCTCGACGGGGAGTTCCTCGGAGAAGAGGCGGTCGATCGCCCAGAGGAACGCGGCGAGGGTCTTGCCCGAGCCGGTGGGGGCGTGGATCAACGTATGGCTGCCCCCGGCGATCGCCTCCCAGCCCCCCTCCTGTGCCGGGGTGGGAGACGCAAACGAGCCCTCGAACCAGGCCCGAGTGGGGGCGGTGAACCGGTCGAGGGAAGGCATGGGGTGAATGTACCCGAGGGGTCCGACATGCGTTCTTGCCCGTTGCCCGTTGCCG
>JAUYIV010000176.1 GCA_030688105.1 Actinomycetota bacterium
TCAGACCCAATGCCGCCAGCTTGGCGTTCATCCCCCCGCCGATCTCCTCGCGGCACGCCGCGGCGAAGTCCTCGGGGTCGATGGGGCCCCCGCTCAGGTGGCGGGCGAAGATGCGGTGGGCGAGTCCTCCGACGAACGACACCCGCGACTCGGGACCGTAGACCCCGCGCAATCTGCCGGCCGCCTGCTCGGGACAACGCACGAAGCTGACGAACGTCGTCGCCGAGATCACCAGATCTTCGCCGGACGCGACGTCTGGGAACCTGATTGGGGGATCGAGAGGCACTCTCGGCGATGGTATCGGGCGGTGGCGACCCGGAAACGCATGTTTCGCCCCCCGGGGTACAATCGCGGCCCCGCGGCATCGAGATCATGCGAAGACCCCTACGCATCGCCCTGATATCTGCCGCCGTGCCCGTCCTGCTCTGGATGTGGCTCGGCGTCGTCTTCGCCATGGACCGGGTCAGCGATGGTGGCGAGATCCTGGGCCGAGTGACCGTGGGCGGCGTCGCGGTCGGTGGCATGACCGTGGCCGAAGCGCGCCAGGCGATTCTGGGCGTGGAGGCGACCCTCGGGGCCGAGCCCATCGCGGTTCGGGTCCAGGACACCACCTTCACCCTCCTGCCGGCCGAGGTCGGATTCGACATCGACGAGCAGGCGGTGATCGCCCTGGCGATGGAGGTCGGGCGCAACGGCGGGATTGCGAGCCAGATGCGCTGGTGGCTGGGCCACCTCGGAGGCGGGGCGCCCAACTCCCTGCAGCTGCCCGCCACCTACAACCGTGAATCGCTCATGGCGGTGCTCCGCTCGTGGGAGGCACAGGCCATCTCCGATCCACCCACCGAGGGAGGCATCACGGTGGAAGCCGGTCAGGTGGTGCCGGTCTACCCGAAATCGGGTACCGGTCTCGATCTCGAGGGGACGGCCGACCTGATCGAAGCCCAGATCCTCGGAAACCGTGAGCCGGTCGTGGCCCAGACCGAATTCAGGGTCCCGATCCTGACCAACGCGATCATCGACGGGCTCGTCGCCGAAGCCCGGCTCCTGGTGACGCAGCCGGTGACCCTGGCGAAGATCCTCCCCCAGACGTCACTCACCTTCCCGCCGGAGGTGCTGGCCGCATCGATCAGCAGCCGACAGGTGGGTCCCAAAGAGGATCCGAACGTCGAGTTGTTCTTCCAGGTCGGGCCCCTCGTCCAGTACCTCGATCCGATCCGCACCGCCGTCGAGACCGAGCCGGTCGACGCCAAGGTGGTGATCAGGCCTGACGACGTGCCGATCATCATCCCGGCATCCAACGCGGTCGAAGTCGACGACGCCAGCCTGCCCGAGGCCATCTGGCGTGCCGCCCACTCGGTCACCCGGACCGCGCCGCTGCCGGTGCGTGACGGGCGGGTCCCCGACTTCACCACCGCCGACGCCGAGGCGCTGGGCATCCGCGACCTGCTCTACACCGCCACCACCTTCTTTACGGGCGGAGGGGATTTCAAGAACCAGAACCGGATCATCAACATCCATCGCATCGCCGACGAGGTCAACGGCGCGATCGTGATGCCCGGCGAGGTGTTCTCGCTCAATGGGTACGTCGGACAGCGCACCATCGAAGACGGCTATCGGGTCGCCGGGGCGATCATCGGGCCAATCGTCTACTGCTGCGATCACCCGGCCAACATCGGCGGCGGGGTCAGCCAATTCACGACGACGCTCTACAACGCGGTGTTCTGGTCGGGGCTGGACGACGTCGAGCACTCCCCGCACAGCCTCTACATCACCCGGTATCCGATGGTCCACGAAGCGACGCTGGGATGGCCGACACCGGACCTCAAGTTCCGCAACAACACCGAGAACGCCATCTACATCAAGACCGAGTACACCGGCACCAGCATCACGGTCAAGCTCTTCGGCGACAACGACGGAATCCAGGTCGAGGCCGAACTGTCGGACCGGTCGGGGTTCACCGAGCCCGCCAAGTACTTCGAGCCCGATTCCGACGTTCCGCCGGGCACCCAGGAGCTGCGGGACGAGGGCAAGGCGGGATTCACCGCCAGTGTCACCCGCACCATCACCTATCCCGACGGCCGGGAACCGACGGTGCAGACCTGGACCTGGACGTACCGGGCGTGGCCCATCATCATCGCCATCCACCCGTGCGAGCTGCCCTCCGGTCACATCCAGTACGACGCCGAGGTCGAGTGCCCGGTCCAGGTGCCGGACCTCCACGAAATGACGAGAAGCGAGGCGAGCAGCGCCCTCACCTCGATCGGCCTCGTCTTCAAGGAGTCGGCGAATCCGTCGATCACCGATGACCCCTTGCTCGACGGCACCGTCAAGGCGCAGAGCGTGCCACACGAGACGTGGCTGGACCCGGGAAGTGAAGTCGTCGTCACCTTCTGGAAATACGAGGAGCCCGAGCCCGAGCCCTAGTACTGTGCTGCACTTGGTGCTGCGCCAAGAGCGACGGCGTTTGACTCCGTCACCGGTCGATCGACGGTGGGCTCAGGCCTCGGCCGCCTCCTGATCCTCGTAGAACACGAAGAATTCGGTGACGACCGCTGACGCCGTCCGTAACGCGGCCTCGTCCCATCCCCCATCACGCCCCACGACCACCTGGTTCGACGCCACGAATACGTGGGTGACGCGGTCGATCTGGTCGAAGATCCTCGCCGCCAGCCGGCCGGGGAAGTCGTCCGTGGCCTCGTCCGGCGACTGGTAGGTCGATCCGTCCTGACCGGTGATGCTGCGGTCGGTGTCGATCAACACCACCTCGCCGAGAACGGTGGTCCCGAGCACCGTGATGGGTTGACCCATGTCGTCTGCCTTTCAGTGATCTCGAGTTCTTGATGAAGATACGGATCGCCAGTCGCCAATCGCCAATCGCCAATCGAGCGAAGCGAGCCTACGATCTTCGGCGTTTGCCGCTGGGGACGCCGGTCGACTCGCTTCCGAGAACATGCAGCTTGAGGAGGTTGGTGGACGCCTGCTGATTCGGAGGGATGCCGGCGGCCATCGCCACCCGCTCTCCCGCCGACGCCAGTCCCATCACGAGCAGGATCCGCTCCGCCTCGGCGATCATCTCATCCGTGGTCTCGAACCGTCCGAACAGCAGCGGGGTCACGCCCCAGACGATCGCCAGCCGGTTGCGGGTGGTGGGGTTGGAGGTGAAGGCCACGATGCGAGCGTTCGGACGGTACCGGGCGACCAGCCGGGCGGTGTTCCCGCTCTCCGTGAATGCCACGACGGTGGAGAGGTGGAGGCTCGCCGCCGTGTCGGCCACCGCACCGGCGATCGCCGCGGGGAAGGGGTTGTCTCCTTCGAGTTCGAAGGGTGGCGCCGCGGGATAGCCGGGGCTCGCCTCCGCCTCCCGACAGATCGCCGCCATGACCTCGATCGTGCGGACGGGATACTTTCCGACCGCGGTCTCTGCAGAGAGCATCACCGCGTCGGATCCGTCGAGCACGGCGTTGGCGACATCGGTGACCTCTGCCCGGGTGGGGCGGGGCGATGTCGTCATCGACTCGAGCATCTCGGTGGCGGTGATCGAGACTCCGCCGGCCGCATTGGTCCTGGCGATGATCTCCTTCTGGACACGGGGGAGCGGCTCGAATCCGAGCTCGACCCCGAGATCTCCGCGGGCCACCATCGCCCCGTCGGCCTCCATCACGATGTCCTCCAGGTTCGAGTAGCCGGCGGCCCGCTCGATCTTGGCGATCACCGGGACATCACCGGCGAGAGCCTTCACCCTGCGGATGTCCTCGCCGGAGGTCACAAAAGAGGCGGCGATCAGGTCGACCCCGAGCTCCTTGCCAAACGCCAGGTCGATCTCGTCCTTCTCGGTGATGACCGGCAGCCCCGCACCCGCCCCGGGAAAGGCCACGCCCTTGTGGTCGGCGAGCGTGCCACCCTCCACCACCTCGGCTGTGACGCCGTCGTCGTCCACCTCGCTGACGTGGAGCACGACCATCCCGTCGGAGAGGAGAACCCTCTCACCCTCGACGGGCGACGCCTCCGCCAGATGCTGGACGTAGATCGTGCGCGGGGAGCCATCCCCGTCGCCGTCCCTGAGGCGCACCCGGTCCCCCGCCGCCAGCTCGATCGCCCCTCCCGGGAAGGTGCCCACCCGGACCCGGGGGCCCTGGATGTCCTGGAGTACCGCCACCGCCCTGCCGTGCTCATCGGCGGCGGCTCGCACCGCCTCGGCGGCCCGGGCGTGCGACTCGTGCGTCCCGTGCGAGAAGTTGAGCCGGGCGACGTCCATCCCCGCAGCCACCATCCCCGAGATGACCTCGGGCGAAGCGCTCGCCGGCCCCAGCGTGGCGATGATCTTGGTCTTGCGAGCCACATGACCAATCTAACGATTGGCGGCCCTCGGCCCTCAGCCATCGGCCACCCGAGGCTCGCCTACAAGGTGCCACCTCCCCCGCAAACGGCGGGGGAGGTGGCACCGCCCGAAGGGCGGTGACGGAGGGGGCGGCGGAGACAGCGGGCGCGCTCGACACGAAGAGCGTCTCCTCTTCTGAACGAGCAACGGGCAACGGGCAGCCCCTTCCCTACCCTCCACGCCATGCCCACACCTTTCGCCATCATCCCCCTCAAGGACTTCCGCGAGGCGAAGGGGCGGCTCGATCTGCCGGGGGAGCTCCGGTCGTCGCTTGCCCAGGCGGTCGCCGGGCACGTGATCAACGCCTGCGGAGATGCCGGGTTCGAGCCGCTCGTCGTCACCGGGTCGGCGCGCCTCCAACAGTGGGCCGGCGCACTCGGGGCGGGCTCACTCGACGAGCCACCGGGAGGCGGGTTGGATGCCGCCGCCGGGCAGGGCATCGCCGCGGCCCGACGGCTCGAGGTCCCGTGGCTGGTGGTGCACGGTGATCTTCCGCTCCTCGACGCGATGGACCTGCACCCGCTGCTGACACCACTCCACGAGGGCGCCCTCGTCATCGCCCCCTCCCGCGACGGAGGCACCAACCTCCTCGGTTCGGTGGGGCCGTTCGAGTTCCGGTATGGGCCGGCGTCGTTCCATCGCCATCTCGCCAGGGCAGCGGGGCGCCCGGTGCACGTCGTGGTCAGCCCCGGAACCGCGCTGGAGATCGACACCCTCCCCGACCTCCACGCCGTTGCGCTCCTCGCCGCCGGAGGGTGGCTACGTCGATTCCTATCCTGACTCCATGAGCGGTGTCGCAGTTCTTGGAGCAGGAATCGTCGGTAGAGCCGCCGCGTGGGATCTCGTCCGCCGAGGGCACTCGGTCGTTATCGGCGAAGTCGACCCCGAGGCCGTGGCTCGGGCCACGGAGGTGTCGGGCGCCGCGGGGGCATCGCTGGACGCCACCGATTCGGCCGCAGTCAGAAGGTTCCTCGAGGGGACCGCCCTGGCGGTCTCCGCAGTGCCCTATGCCCTCGGGATGGAGGTCGCCCGGGCCGCGATCGACACGGGCACCCACTACCTCGACTTCGGAGGGAATCCCACCATCGTCGGCCGTCAGTTGACACTCGACGGGGCGGCCCGCCAAGCCGACGTCGCCGTCATCCCCGACTGCGGGCTGGCCCCGGGGATGGCGAACGTCCTCGCCGTCGGGGCGGTCGAAGCCCTCGGCCCGGGTCCGGTCGACGAGGTGCGCCTCCGGGTCGGTGCCCTCCCCGCCAAACCGACCGGGGCCCTCGGCTACCAGCTTGCCTTCAACCCGGCAGGCCTCGTCAACGAGTACGACGAGCCCTGCGAGGTGCTCGTCGACGGCAAGTACGCAACCGTCGACCCGCTCACCGAAATCGAGGACCTCGATTGGCCGGGATGGGGGCCGCTAGAGGCGTTCCACACCGCTGGAGGCTCGTCGTCATTACCGCGAATGTGGGAGGGGCGGGTCGCCGCACTGGACTACAAGACCCTCCGCTTTCCCGGTCACGCCCATCCCCTGCGGGCGATGCGGGAGATCGGGCTGTTCTCCGAGGATCCCCAGCCGGGCACCGGCATCGCGCCGCGGACGGTCCTCCTCGAGGCGCTCAGGCGGCACCTCCCCAGCGGAGCGGACGACGTGGTGCTGGTCCGCGTATGGGCGTCAGCAGGGCGCGATGGTGAGCGGCGCACCGTCGGATACCAGATCGACGATCGCCACGACGGCCGGTTCTCCGCACTGGCCCGCACCACCGCGTTCCCTGCGACAGCCCTGGCCCACCTTCTACTGACCGGCGAGGTCGAGACTCGCGGTGCTGTGACGATGGATGGAGCCGTGCCCGCATCGTTGATGGTGCGCGAGCTGCAACCGGTCGGCATCGTGGTCGCAGACTGGCCATGAGAGATCTCCCCCCGGTACTCCGGGGGGAGTACCCGATGGGGGAGGGGGGTCGCTAACCCTGCGGGCGGGCCTGGACCCTTCTTGAAGAGGCGCGAGAACGCGCACGCTGTCTCC